>NZ_JAMYLR010000013.1:0-136930 GCF_040318155.1 Mesorhizobium sp. M1307
TCGGCTGGGCTCTGAATGCTATGTCGAGTGTTCGGTACACGCTGGAAACGTCGTCACGTGCGCTGCAAATGAAGAACTCGCTGACGCAGGCCCAGATCCAAGCCATTGCCACGGAAAAATTACTGGATTTGGGATTGAAAGACGTCGACGTAACAATAGCAATCGACGCCCCCAGCGGCGGCTTTCGCATGGCACATCTGACCGCCAATATGCGTTCGTGATCGAGTTCCCGTATTTCAACCGATATCCGATAAATTATCAGACAACTGTCACAGTTCCGTTGATTGGAACATAAGCCCCACTCTAGTCGGACGCCGCGGCCCACCACCCCGGACGTTCCTCTGCCAACCACCTTTGAGCCTCCTCACAGGTTGGTGCCAGAGCGGCTGTAAGACCGGCCTTGCGAAGGTTCACTTCCAGATCGAGCGCGATCATTGGCTCATCCTCAGCGACAAGGACCAGCGGCTTTTTCATATTCAGCAGCAGTGCACGTTTGTTGAACAATTCCGAGCCCGATGAGTCGAGTTAGCCTTTGCGCGCTGGCAGCTCAAGGAACAAGCCGCTTTGCCATCATTGGGTTCCAAAGGGCCGAACATAAACAGGTTTTCAACATGGGAGAAGACAAGTTCGCTCGCGAGCGACTGAAGGAGGGCAGGTCCAAGTTTTAGCCGATGAACCGGCATTGCGCAGGCGCAGGCGCGCGAGCTGATCGAAATGATCGCACCGACTATGCATCATTGCTGCGCGAGGCGTGAATACTGAAGAGCAGCGCGAGCGCCATCTGCGACAAAGCAGGCTGAAAATGAAAGCCCGTATCCCCCAGGGGACGCCGGCTTCGGGAACCGACCTGGCAGCAATCGTGTGAGGGGAAGTTGGACCTTCACCGCGAGGCGATGTTCCAAGGTCGATCACAAAAAGTCCCGCCGCACATGCCAGGACGGCGGGACCGATCGAGCGCCTTTGCACCAGGCGGGGGGATGGGGGTTGGGCTTGCCCGGTGCGCGCGGACGGTTCGGGAAGCTTAGGCGTATCACCGGCAATACGTCCACCAACCGACGGTTGGAGCGACAAGGACAAATTCGGTCACCGGCAGGTCGGGTCATCCTGGGTGCTATCGCTCGCCACCAGACGGTACCGGATGGTTTCGGATATGGTCGTTAAAGTAGCGCCCCTTGGCGAAAGCGGCTTTGAATTCGGCAAAGGTTTTCGGCGGTACGGCCTCAAATTCGTGCAGTTTGCCGCTGACTACGAATCACACCGAGAGGATTTTACTGTCGGGATCGTATTCTGTTTTGCCTATCGAGGTGTTGGGCATGACGGCGGCTCGATCGAAAAGCAATCAACGACCGGAGAGGCCGTCGCGTTTCTTATAACTGCAGCTATGGTAAGCCACCCAGCTCAATTCGGAGCGCTGCCGGCGAGAAGATGTGGATAGGGTTCGTCATCATCCGGCGGGCGCGCGCAAGATCGGCCCGACGTGGCGCGTCGGCGGGGCAGTGGACCGGGTCGCCGCCCCATGCTCTTAGACGGGCCGATCAATGGTTTCCGGCTGTATGTCGAGAAGGTGCTCTTGCCCACCCTCAAGCCGGGCGACATCGTCCTCAACGACAATTCTTCACACGAGGACATGAGGGGCAAGGCCGTCCGGCACGCCCTCGGCAAAGCCGGCGCCAAGCTCTTCTTCCTGCCGGAAATACTCGCCAGACCTGAATCCGATCGAGATGCTCTTTGCCGGGCTCAAGCACCTGCTGAGAAAGGCCGCCAGATGCACCACCGACCCCGTCTGCAGCGCCATTGGCGAAATCCACGATGCTCCCAGATCAAAGGAATGCGCCAACTATTTCACCGGGGCCGAGTATGGGTGATGGCCGAGTCAAGCACGCGAACTCAGTCCTCCCTGAATGCCCGACGGATTTGATCGTCCAAAGGTTTTAGGAGGTAAGACAGCATTGTGCGGCTGCCGGTCGAGAAGAACACCTCGACAGGCATACCGGGCGACAAGGTCAGGCCCTTCAGCCTCGTAAGCTCTGCACGTGGCAGGCTGACACGCACAGTATAGAAGCTGGTGCCGCTTCGCTCATCGATGCTGAGATCGGGGGAGATCTCACTGACGACACCATTCAGCTCTGGCGTTATCCGCTGGTTGAAGGCCGAAAGTCGCAACGTTGCGCTCTGCCTTGGCATCAGCTGATCAATGTCTTGCGGTGCCACACGCGCCTCGACCGTCAGATCATCTTTCACAGGGACAATCTGCATGATGAGCTCTCCCGCGGATATGACGCCGCCGACAGTATGCACGCCAAGCTGATGGACGACGCCAGTTTGCGGGCTGCGTATATCGATACGCTTGAGCTGATCTTCGGCCGAGACCTTTTGCTCGACCAACTCGGCGAGCTTTGCCTGGACGTCACGGAGCTCGGTTGCCACCTCGCTGCGCAAATCCTGGCCGATCTGAATGATCTGCAAGCGGATTTCGGATGTATGGCCCTTCGATTGCGCGATTGCGGCAGTCAGCTTCCCATGTTCGCCTTCAAGCCGGACTGCGTCACGCTCAAGTGTCGTTATGCGATCGATTGAAACCAGCTTGCGTTCCCAGAGCTTGCGCATGCCGTCGAGCTCAAGCCCGATCAATTTGATTTCCTCCCTTTTAGCATCCCTTTGCTCGGTCAAGCCGGCGACTTCTTCGGTGAGCTGAGCAATGCGCTCTCTCAACTGAGCCTTCTGGCCAGCGCGTGCCTGGCGACGAAATTCGAACAAGGATAGCTCGCCGGCCATCGCACGTCGGATCTCAGGATCGTCCTGCCGCGACGTCAGCGAAGATGGGAAGGCGATGGCGTCGGTGCCATCGCGCTCGGCTTCGAGGCGGGCCAGACGGGCCTCGAATTCGTCCAGGCTCTTGGTGACCATGGCTAAATCGGCCCGGGTCACGGTTTCATCGAGACGGATCAAAACCTGGCCTGCCTTCACGGCATCGCCTTCTCGCACGAGGATCTGACCGACCACGCCACCCGTTGGATGCTGGACCTTTTTAACGCTGGAATCGACGACCAGCCTTCCCGAAGCAATGACGGCTCCAGAAAGCTCCGTGACCGCGGCCAGGCTTCCGGCCCAGCCAACCAGGAGCATGCAGACCGCGAGGCCGCCGAAGAGATAGCGTCGAATGGTCCGGTCGATCGCCGATGCCGCGTCTTGCGTCATCAGTGTGTCGCCTCCTCAGGGCCGGAGACGACCTTCAGGGGAACGCCGCCCGAACGGGTTACCTTGCTCAAGACCTCATTCTTGGGGCCAAACGCCTGGACACGGCCGTTAGCCATGACGAGTACCTGATCCAGGCTTGCAAGCGCGCTTGGCCGATGGGCGACCACGACAGCAATGCCGCCTCGCGCCCGCACGCCCTCAATTGCCGCCGCCAGCGCGGCCTCCCCTTCGGAATCGAGGTTGGAATTGGGCTCGTCCAAGATCACGAGGAACGGATCGCCATAGAGTGCCCGTGCGAGCGCAACCCGCTGTCGCTGGCCCGCCGAAAGCGCCGACCCGGCCTCGCCGATCCGCGTTTCGTATCCTTCCGGCAGATGGACAACAAGGTCATGAACGCCGGCCGCGCGCGCCGCCGCCAGTATCTTGTCCGAAGAGGCTTGAGGTTCGAAACGTGCGATGTTCTCGGCAATGGTGCCATCGAACAGTTGCACATCCTGCGGCAGATAGCCGACATGGTTGCCCAGCTCTTGCGGCAACCACTGGTCGAGTGTTGCTCCGTCCAGCCTGACGGTCCCGCGGGCTGGAAGCCATATCCCGGCTATTGCTCGGACAAGCGATGATTTTCCGGACGCACTCGGTCCCACGATGCCAAGGCCGGCACCCCTTTCTAGCGCGAACCCGACATCCTGCACAACCACACGACGCTCGCCGGGTGGCGTGACGCAGATGCTTTCTACCGCAAGAGAAGATACAGGTGCAGACAGCGAGACACTCGTGGCAGTTTCAGGAAGCAGGGCCAAAAGCTGGCTCAGCCGGGTCCATGCCTGGCGAGCACTGACGAAACCCTTCCAGTGGGCGATAGCCAGTTCGACCGGTGCGAGCGCCCGGCTCATCATAATCGAACTGGCGATCATAATACCGGCTGTCGCTTCTTGATGAATGACCAGATAGGCGCCGATCGCCAGTATACCCGACTGCAGCATCATGCGCAGGATCTTCGAGATCGTGCCGAGCGTCCCAGCCAGATCGCTGGCTCTTGCGTTCGTGTTGAGAAAGTCGGCGTTGACGCTTGACCAGCGCTCGGCGATGCGCGCGCCAAAGCCCATCGCCTGCAGAGCCTCTGCATTGCGACGCGTCGCCTCCGCAAGCGTATTGCGCGCTGCCGCCTGGCTGTTTGCCCTCTTCGCAGGCTCCCTGGTGCGAACTTCGGCAAGCACAGTCAGGCTAGAGAGAATGATGGCGCCTGCCAGCGCCGTCATGCCGATCCAGAGATGGAACAGGAAGCATATTGCCAGATACAGCGGCATCCAGGGCAGGTCAAAAAGCGCAGTCGGACCAGTGCTCGACAGAAACGAACGCACCTGGTCAAGATCCCGCAACGACTGAAGGCCGTCGCCTGGGAGCTTGGTGCGCAAGGGCAAACGCATAAGGGCGGTATAGACTTGCCCGCTCAATCGCGCATCCAAAGCCATCCCGATGCGCACAAGCAACCGCGACCGGATAAGCTCAAGAACGCCTTGGAAAATGAACAGCATGCCGGCAAATACGGCAAGCCCGACAAGCGTCGGCACACTGCGGCCGGGTACGACCCGATCATAGACCTGCAGCATGAAGAACGAGCCGGTCAGCGCCAGAACATTGACGACGCCGCTCATCAGGGCAATTCCAGCGAACGCGCGGCGGAAAGAAGCCAAAACCGCAGCGAGGGTTGTTCGTGGCGGCTCGGACGAATGGGAATGCGACATCGCCTTCACATCGGTTCCAGTTCGGTCCCCGGCGCAAGGACCGTGCCCGCAATCAGGCTCGGTGTCTCCATACCGCAGCCACCGTCAGGTGTTGCGCCTAGATATGCCAATCGTTCAGCGCGTACGCGTGGATGTAGTCGATCTGCATTTCCGCAGGTGTAGCAAGCCCGTCGGCGGGCGCTCCTGCGAGCCCACCGACCGCCAGATCGACCAGCATATACATGGGATCGTGCATATCGGAAGGCGTTGCGGCACGAGCAACTTCAACGTCATCGAAATACCAGACGAGTTCGTCTTCTGTCCACAGCACTCCGTAATTGTGGAACCCTTCGGTATCCGCGGCATAGGCCGTCGAGGACACTGTCGTATGAGTTCCCGTCTCGTTGGAGTGGCTTGTCATAATGAGCTTGTTTGGATCCTGACCGAGCATTTCCACGACGTCCAGTTCCGGTGGCCAGGAGCCGTCAGCCGGGAGAAGCCAGAAGGCCGGCCATACACCTTGCTTTTCGGGCATGTCAGCCCGAATTTCGAAATAGCCGTAGGTTTGTGCGAAGGACTCATAGGTCGTCAGCAAACCTGACGTGTATTTGTAATCGTTTATGTAGGGCTGGATTGCCGCGGGAGCCCGGGCGGCGGTAATCGTGAGAACACCGTCCTCAATACTGAACGGGTTGACCGAACGCGTCGGGGCATAGTTGGTGTCGATATACCATTGAAGCTCCTTATTGCTCGTGAGCGAGCTGCCGTTCGCCGCACCCCACCAGAAGTTCGAGTCCCAGGTGCCGCTCGAGCCATTCCACAGGTCGAGCGTGTTGAACTCGTCCGAGAAGGTGAGTTCCAGATGCGACCTGTCCAGGGCCAGATCGAACTGGCCTGGGGTGAACTGGTCGATGGTCTTATTGGCGAAAACGAGAAATTCGTCATCGGACAGGTTAAGTCTGACGTTCGCCCCCGACTGGACCATGTTGGCGTGCACATCCTCGAAGGAGGTGAAGCCGAAGCTCCCGACGCGCGCGGTATCATCGGCGCCAAAATCGAGGATCAGGTCACTGCCGTTGCCGGGGGTCACGACGAAAATGTCCGCACCGGATCCGCCCTTGAGAACGTCATCGCCCTGCAAACCGTCGAGCGTCTGTTGGCCGGAGCCGCCGGCAACGATGTTGTTTAGCTCGTTTCCGAAAGCATAGTGTTTGTCGCCGGTGACCGTCAGGTTCTCGAAATTCGCTGGGAGCTTGTAACTCATCCAGGTCGAGATGGTGTCGACACCCTCGTTGGGCAGCTCGACGGCCTTGTTTTTGGAGGAATACAGATAATAGATGTCATCGCCCTTGCCGCCGTACATCGTCACGGTGACGCTACCGTCGGCGTACATGGAGTCGTTATAGATGCTGCCATAAAGTGTCGGGCCGGAATTCGTCGCCGAATACCACTTCACGGAGGACCCGCTGTAGGGGAGTGGAACACCCTTGGCGTTCAATACGTTGGCCATTCTGGTCCTTTCTCCTCTTTCTCGCCTCGATATCGGGCCTAACACCTATTGAGAGCAAAAGGAGCCAGTACCATTTAGCTTTCGAGTTCGGAGAGTTACCAAAAGCTTAATACGCAGCGGAGCTACCGGGGCCGCGTCACCCCTTCAAGGGCACAAGGCGTCGCACCCGGCGCTTGCCGCTCTCCTTCGGCCGGTCGCAATGTTAGACGTATGGCCGTTGCACACGACGCAAGGCCTGTTGTCATGTGCATGACGCGGTGCGAAAGCAGCCTTGGCGATGGCGGGGGCTCTGCGTTGTTGATATTATACGCACGGAACAGGCGCGCAAATGACACCGGATTCAGAAAAGGCCGAGGCGGTCGAGCAGTTGCTTGATACACCTGAGCTTGCAACCGCACTGGAAAGCGAACAGTTCAAAAAATTCCTTGACCAGGTGCCCATCGCCATTGCCGTTGCGAACCTGGCCGCTGAGGAGCGCGTAGTCTACGCCAACCCGGAATTCGAAAAACTGTCAGGCCTGACGGCCGCCAGGCTCACACGAGCAAACTGGGCAGCCCTTTTGGGCAAAGGCCTCCACGAGCAGAAGGACCGGCCACTTGCCGAGGCCGTGGTCGAGGAAACCGATTTTGTCGGCACCTACAGGCTGGAACGCAACGAGGATAAGCCGACGATCGTCGACGTTTATTCTAATGTGATTGAGGATGACAACGGCAAGATGTGCTTCCGGCTGGTGGCGCTGGTCGATGTATCGGCCCATGGCGAGGCGGGAGATGAGCGATCGGTGGAGGAGCTTGTCAGCGAGAAAGACACACTGCTGCGCGAACTGCAGCACCGGGTGAAGAACAACCTACAGATGATCACCGCACTGATCCGGCTGGAAAGCCGCAACGCGACCGAGGCCGACCGGAGACGGTTCGAGCGGCTTGCCGGTCGCGTCCACGCTCTGGCGATCCTCTACCAGACGCTAACGGCCGACGAGCCGAAAGAGGAGGTCGATCTTGGCGTCTATCTCAGCCAGATCGCGTCCGCGGTGATGAGCTCGCATGCAGTCGAGGGGATCCGCCTGGATATGAAGGTGGATACATATCCCGTGTCAATAAACGTCGCCATGCCGGCGGGACTGGTCGTCAACGAATTGCTGACCAATTCACTAAAGCATGCGTTCCGGGGGCGCGACGGCGGCACGATAACACTGCACAGCGTCGTCGATGGCGACGGCTGCCGGGTTATAGTGGCGGACGACGGAATCGGCCTGCCGGAAGGCGAGGTGTGGCCCAAGCCAGGCAAGCTCGGAGCGCTGATCGCGCGCTCGCTGACCGAGAACGCCAAGGCGCAGCTAGCTGTCGCGTCCAGCGCCAACAAAGGAACGAAGGTGACCATCCTTTTCAAGCGGTCGGCGGCAGCAAGCTAAACGATTGCCGTCGAACATGGCAGGCTGGCGGCTGGCTTCATGTCGCGGCTTTGGGCAGGTGCCTGCAAATACGCGGGACGCGCTTCGCGGCCTGCTTCACATGGTCGAAATCTTCAATCGAAGAGCCGCCAGCTGCATTCCGCGGGAGAAGCAGGATGGAGTAAGCCGGGCGTTTCCCTCGCTTGGCTGGTCCAGCGTGACCGGCTTCAAGACAGCGGCAGGTAGCGCAGCGAATATTCTCCAATCAGCTCCATTGTTCGCCAACAAGACTGCTTGTTCGCCCAACACCATTTTGCCGGACTTCCGCAGCCTGGGACCTGAGCGGAATTTACACCATTGCGGTCGATTGGCCGATGCTCGCCAAGCCTTGACAATTGTTCTATGCTCTCTTTGGCACGGCATGGTGGTGATTGCGACACGGAAGGCTGTTGTCCTGTGGGGGTTCAATGTTCGAAGTCGTCGGAGACTGGCGGAAAACGGGCTCGAGAAGCTGGTTAGCCCTAAACACCCTTGGCTTGATCGTCGCGCTATCGGTGCTGTTATTGCCTGGGCTGGAAAGCGCGAATGCACAGACGAATTGGACACTCGACCCGACGGCCTCCGTGCTCACCTACCAGTCGGTCAAGAAGAACACGATCGTCGAAACAAACAAGATCAGGAACATAGCCGGCACCCTTTCTTCGACGGGTGAGGCCAAGATCACCTTCGACCTCAACTCTGTAGACACGGGTGTCGACCTTCGCAATGTTCGCATGCGGTTCCTTTTCTTTGAGACATTCAAGTATCCGTCCGCCGAACTGACCGCAAAAGTTGACCCTGCCGCATTTGCCGACCTGGCGACCAAGCGAAGGGTCAAGGCAGTGCTGCCATTCCGCCTCAATCTGCACGGGGTCGACAAGGATTTCGAGGCCAATATCGTCGTGACCATGATCAGCGACAGCATGGTCTCCGTCGCTTCGGAGACGCCTGTTGCCGTACATGTCGAGGACTTCGGACTGCTGCCGAATGTCGACAAGCTACAGCAGGCCGCCAATGTGACCAACATTGTTCCGACCGCTTCCGTGTCTTTCGATTTCGTTTTCAACGCCGGCGGCAGCAAGCCCGCGGCCGTGCAGACGATCGCTGCAAGTACTGCCGACGTCGGGCCCGTCGCCACCGATGCCGCGAAAGCGAATTTCAGTGATGAGGAGTGCCTCAACCGGTTCGCGGTGCTCTCCCGCACTGGGGCCATCTACTTTCGGTCGGCGAGCGCGCGGCTCGACAACCAAAGCCGTCCGCTGCTGGCAGAGGTGGTTGGCGTGGTCGGCAAGTGCCCCCGCCTGAAGGTAGAGGTTTCCGGCCACACCGATTCCGATGGTTCGCCTGTAACCAACAAGCTGCTGTCGGAGCGCAGGGCCCAGGCCGTTGCCGATGCCATTGTTGCCGCGGGTATTGCACGAACGCAGATCACGGCAACCGGATATGGCGAGGAGCGGCCCGTTGCGGCCAACGATACGCCGAAGAACAAGGCGCTCAACCGGCGGATCGAGTTTTCCGTCACCAAGCTCGTCAACTGAGGAAGGACCTCTTGTTCCGGTGGGGCTTCGATCTGATTGCCTGTTTTGGCAGTGCCCTGCGCGCGATCGGGCTGGTGACACTCTCGCTATTATTGACATTGACGGCGGCCAATGCGGAACGCCGTGTTGCTCTAGTCCTTGGCAACTCCCAGTACCAGCATGCGCCGGCGCTGACCAACCCGGTCCGCGACGCGCAGGCTGTTGCCGATCGCCTTGCGAAATTGGACTTTGAAGTCGTCTCCGGTTTCGATCTGACCAAATTGCAGACCCAGACGACGATTGCGCAGTTCGCAAAGCAGGTTCGCGGCGCCGACATTGCCCTTTTCTTTTACGCCGGCCACGGTTTGCAGGTTTCAGGCAGCAACTACCTGCTTCCGGTCGATGCCGCATTGGAAGACGAGACCTCGCTTGATTTCGAGGCGGTGCCTGTCGAGTTCGTTTTGCGGCAAATGTCGCGCGAGACCAGTATAAGACTGATTTTCCTCGATGCCTGTCGCGACAATCCCCTGGCCGAAGTGTTGGCAAAGGCCGCCGGCGTCGAGGGAGCGAGAAGCGGGCTTGCCGAAATCCCGATCGAGAATGGCGGTGCGGGTACGCTGGTCGCCTTTTCCACCAGTCCCAATCAGGTCGCCTATGACGGATCGAGCGAACATTCGCCGTTCACGTCCGCGTTGCTTGCCCATATCGGGGCTTCGAACATCTCCATCACCGACGCAATGAACAGGGTTACCGCCGACGTGTTCAAAGCAACCGCCGGCAAGCAGCGCCCGTGGATCAATGTCTCGCTGACCACCGAGGTCGTTTTGCACAGAGTCGATCTCAATGCGCCGCTGATCGTCGGCGAAGCGACGGCTCCGCAACAAGCGGAAGACGGCTCGGATGGGCGCAACACCACCGCAAATTCGTCAGGCGACGATGAGGCACAGCTTGCGCTTAATGTCCTGCGGCAGAAAATCCCGAAACTGGCTTCGGACGATCCGATCTTTTTCGACCAACCTGTCGATTTCGGAGATCCAGCAATCGACGGCAAGAGTATCGCCGAGCTGATCACAGGCAAACCACTCTTCACTCCCGTGGAAGGGCTCGACAAGGCGGTGTGGAAAGGCAAGCACTGCAACGGCTGTCATGAGTGGAGTGAGGATCGGCTATGCGAACAGGCGAAAAATTTCGCCGCCAACGATGTCTCCGTTCTACGCCTGCAACATCCGCTTGGGACACGCTTCAAGGTGGCGCTGGCCAAATGGGCGCAAGGCGGCTGCAAGTGAGATCTGGGCCTTTCGGTTCGAAACCCCTGGGGACTGCGTCTATTGGAATGGTTCGGGTCCGATTAGCGCTGCGCCTCGATCTCGGCCAACTGCAGGCCCATTTCGACAAAGGCGGAGAGAACGGCAAAGCGGTCCGCCAGTGCGACGCGCGCCAGCCCTGCTAGAACACCGGCATTGACTGCATGGGCGGCAGAATGTCGCGGCAAGGCCGTCGGCGCGGCTGCGCCGACGACAGATCCGGCAACGCCAAAACCATTGTCACGCCCTTCCGCAGCCAAGGCAATCCAGGCGCCCGGCGTTGTCGGCGGGGTTGCCGCAGCCTCGCTTACCGCGGCAAGATGGCGGGGACTGTCCGGTTCGCTGACCCAGTCGCGTACAAGCGCGAGCAGCTCTTGATCTGTCTTATCGAGCAGCTCGCTCAGATGCCCCAGGCATTCATGGGCCCACCAGACCGCAGCCCGATCAGGAAGCAGGTAGGCACAAAACGTGATCGCCTCTTCGGGAATGGGCCCGGCGAGGAGATCGCGGCAAAACTCGATCGAACGCTGCTCGGTTGGAAGGGCTCTCATGTCTCTGACGACAGCGGGACAAGCCACAAAAAGATCCCGTGCCGTTTTGAATCGGAGCCCATTGGCCATGACGCCACGCTTTCATCGAGGACCAGTCGGTACTCAAGCCCCCGGCGTGGCGCCGGTCAAGTCTCAACTCGTGGGGACGGGAGATCGGCCGACACAGCCACGGGCTCGGCTTTTATTGACAGACAGATGCGTGGGAATTTGGTATATTCACGCTTGATAATATCGGATGCTCAACAGGAGTAACCGCTATGCGGTGGGCCAGTTCACCCTTGGTGTTGGCGGTCGTGGCTTTCTCGACCCATGTTTCCGCCGACCCTGTCCAGAAATCAGAAGACATCGTCAAGTTTTTTGCTGGCGCGGCCGACCTCGGCAAGTCTCGAGGGATTTGTGTCGGCACCGAGGAGCAGTGCAAGAGCAAGACCAAGGCAAAAGACGGGCCGGCCGACAAATCCAGTCTCGACATGCTGATCAATTTCGGGCTGGATTCGGCCGAACTGGACGCGACCGCACGCGCTGAACTCGAGGAGTATGCCAAGGCCCTGAAGGACAGCCGGATCAGTACTTTCCACTTCGTCGTCGAAGGCTACACCGACGCTTCCGGTCCGGCGCACTACAATGAGCGGCTGTCGCAGCGACGAGCGCAATCGGTGACGTCCTTCCTCACATCCAGTGGCATCGAGGCTGACCGCATCAACGCGATCGGGTTGGGCGAAGCGCATCCGCGTAGCCCCAATCCATACGACGCCGTCAACCGCCGGGTGGAAATGCGTATAAAGGCCGAGTAGCGTACGGATGCCGCCTGAAACTGTGCAGCAGTGCGTCAGGAACTGAGTGGCAAGCGCAGCGGCAGTCAGGCGAATAGGCTTGGAACGACCCCGGTCAGTTCTTGAGCACGCCGCCCACCCACCACACCGGAGCCGAAGAGCAACGCCTTGGTCAGGAAGTCGTTATCCTGGGGCGGCGGAGGATCGTCCCGCCGCACCACGGCCTTGCGGAAGCGCCGTTTCTGAACGACCTGCTGTTGTTGGCGGGGTTTCTGCGCCACCGGCCGCTTGGTGCGGACCTTCTGCGCAACCTGCTTTTTCGGCTGCGTCGTTCGGGCTTGATCGGCAGTATATCCGGCACGCACGGCTTCCATCGTCGGATCTGTCTGAATCAAGAGGAATGCAAGTTGCTCGCGCGTCAGATAGGTGGTCGGCGGAAGACCATTCTTGGCTTGCCAGATGCCGATCACCAGGCGGGTCTGCGGACCTATGTTTCGGTCGATGCGGCCAAGTTCGTTGCCCAACCCCTCGATGCGCAGTTGCAGGTCGATGCGGCTTTGGCGGTCAAGACCGATCGCACTTCTGTCAATTCGGTGCGCGCTGTTTGCTTACCTGGTCCGAAACGCCGACCGATGTGCGCACCGCAGAATCCGAGCTGGCATTCGCCTGGTCCTCATGACGTTGCCCCCAGTTTCTATCCAGTTTTTGAGTTCGTTTCCGGCGTGGGTTGTGCCCTGCTGGGCGGGTGAAGCGACGGGCGCTGGCGCGGAGCTTTTGGCATAGCGCAGCGCGAGCGACCGTCGCAGATTGAAGGTGGTGCGAACTCGGCCGGTGTCTGCCAGGCGATTTGGGAATGCGGCCGCGCGGTGTTGTAGTCGGCGCGCCACAGGGCGATGGCGACGCGTGCCTGAGCCAGCGAACTAAACAGCGTCTCGTTGAGCAGTTCATCGCGCAGTCGCCCGTTGAAGCTCTCGATGAAGCCATTATCCGGCATGATGTTCTTGGTGCCATCGTTTGTTCGGTCGTCAGGTTCGTTAAGCTTGGCGCATCCGGGCCACGGGGCACCGGGAGAACGCAAGTGCGGGCAGGCCGTCGTATGCAGATGAACTGCGAGTTCGAGCACATTATCTGGCCGCCCCTACGACTCGCCCGGATGCGCTGCGAGCGCGGATCCGTATTTGTCGTGTTGCCCGCTCGCTCCCTGTTCGTGACCAACGATGGAGGGAACCGTGCGTATTATCGGCATGGACATACACCGCGTAGCCGCCGAGGTCGTGTCGTTGCTTGATGGCGAGATTGTCAAGCTCGGCCGCGTTCAAATGCTGCGCAATAAGCTTGAGGAGTTCGCCAGGAAGGAACTCACCCACGATGATCATGTGGTGGTCGAGGCGACAGGCAATGCTGCTGCCGTCGCGATCCGGGGACCCTTGCCCTCCGAAGACAGGTCACCAGGCGGACACAGCTGGTTCGCCAGCGTTCGCGGCCGAAGAACCTGATCCAGTCAATCCTCCACGCCCACCTGATCCCGCCGTGTCCGCATGGGAACCTCGTCGGGATCAGCCGGCGCAAATGGCTGACGAGGCAAATATTGCCTGCGGATGAGCGCGCCGCTATCGAGCGCCACCTCGGCTTGATTAACCAGATCAACGAGGCGTTGACTGTGGTCGAGGCGGATATCGCCGTACATGCCCTTCAGGATGCGACAATCCGCCGCCTAATGACGTTGCCCGGCCTCGACGTCACCGTGGCTGCGAGCGTTGCCGCGGCAATCGGCGACATATGGCGCTTCAGCGATCCACAGAAGCTCGTTGCCTATCTTGGCCTCAACCCGAGCGTGCGGCAGTCCGGTAAGGGGCCAGCCTATCACGGTCGCATCACGAAGCAGGGCCGCGGCCATGCGCGGGGAATGCTGGTCGAGGCGGCATGGGCGGCTGTGCGATCGCCAGGACCTCTTCGCGCCTTCCACAAGCGGATCGCCTCGCGCCGCGGCAAGCACATCGCGGCCGTCGCCACTGCGCGCAAGCTTGCAATGATCATCTGGCACATGCTGAGCAAGGATACCGACTACATCTGGGCCCGGCCGGCCTTGCTCGCCCGCAAGTTCAGATCGGCGAGCTGCGTGCCGGCGTTCCGACCAGCCATGCCAGACGCGGCACCGCCTTCGACTACAACATCCCGGCCAAGCGGCCGAAGAACGATCCCGCGTCGAGAAGGCGGAAGCTGCCTATGCAGCAGCGACTTCCCGATGGCGAACGAGGCCGGAAAGGCAGAAGGCTGTGGAAAAAGCAGCCGAATGAGAAGAACGGGCTATTCTACAACATCCGTCTGCATCGGCTTGCCGGGCACAATGTAATGCCATTCGACGCGGTTCTGATCCGCCCAGGAGAGGATAGCGTTCGAGGTGAACTCGCTGCCATTGTCGCTGACGATCATTCTCGGCCGGCCGCGCTCGGTGATGAGCCGGTCCAATTCTCGGGCAACCCGCATGCCCGAGAGAGACGTATAAACGATGAGTGCCAGGCACGTCTGCTAACAAGGTCGAGTATAGCACTCGTTGGACCGAAAACCGGTCGTCTGCGCGCACCCAGGCGGTTACGATTTGCCGGGGCCATGCAGGCTCAAAGTGCACTCTGAACAGAGCTCAGCATCGCCGTGATCGCCTGTTTGTACTTTGCGAACTCGGGCGATGTCTGCCGGAGCTCCGTGGTGGTGGTCGTCTGCTGGCCCGCCGCGGTTGTGGCTGGGCTCAGTTTGCGACCCATCTTCCTTTCGGCCCAGTCCGCGACATAGCTGGCGGTCTTGCCCGTCAGAAAAGGATTGGCCTGAATGACGGCTGACCCGAGCACGGCGCTCAATTGCGCCGAACCCGATGCCGACAGCACCTGATGCGCGCCCTCCATGCCGAGAAAGTGGCAGAGATAGAGCCGGCCGGCTGTGATTTGGTGGCCGCGCGCACGAAGATAGGCTTCGCCTTCTCGCGCCAGATTGCGAACCATCTCGCGCGAGATCGTGGCGTCGTATCGCAGGGCGAGCAGGTCGGCAGTCGAGAGTGTGCGTGCAAGTTCGGGGCGGTAAGTGTTCATCATCCGGATCCAGGTCTTTGTGATGAATTGGCCGGCGCCGGTCGCTGAAGAATTTGGGTTCTTGGCACGGGCGCTGCCGCCACTTTCGACATGAACGATACGGTCGGTGAGCGTTTCCACGGCGGAAAGATCCGAAGCGACCGCGGTAACCGTGCCCAGTGGGTCGATCGCCGCGCCATTCTGATAGAGTTCGAAATGCAAATGCGGTCCGGTCGAAAGGCCGGTGGTGCCGATATAGCCAATGATGTCGCCAGCCTTCACCTTGGTGCCGACGCCGCCCTCGATTGCGAATTTCTGCATATGAGCGTAGCGCGTCTCGCGCCCGTTTCCGTGCGAAATCTTGACCAGATTGCCGTAGCCGCCCCCATCGCCCTGGAAGCTGATTTCGCCATCGAAGGCGGCTGCGATCGGCGTGCCGACCGGCGCCGCCCAATCGACGCCCTTGTGGATGCGAACGGTGCCTAGAATTGGATGCTTGCGCGGCCCGAAGGTCGAGGTCAAGACCCCGTTGACCGGTGTGACCATGCCGTTGGTGACCGTCAGCGAGCGGACCTGATCGTCGCCTGTCACGCATGCAAACTGGCCGTCGCCCTGCTGGAAGACGAAACAGTCGAGACTTTTTGTCGTGCCCTGGACACCCACATATAGCACCCGCCCGGCGCCTTCGTCCTTGCCGCGCGGCGTCTGCGAATAGATCAGTACAAGACGCTGGTCCTCGCTTGCGAAAGCGTCCAGATCCTGTCCTCTCGACAGATACATGATCGCTTCGCCGATCACGCCGGTCGGAACGCTGTTGCGTGCCGCTGTCGAGTAAATCGCGTCGAGCAGACGATACTGCCTTTTGTGTGCGCCTTCTTCCGGCGCACCCGAGTAGTTGAACAAATCTTCGCGTACCCAGGGATCAGCCCCCGAGACGAACACGCCTGCGGCATCACGCGTCAGCGTCCCGACAAAAACGTTCTTGGCGTAGATCGACACCTGCATTAGGGACATTGTTGTCGTCTCGCGGTTGGGTCGGTATCCACGCAGGGCGACGACATAACCCGGTTCCAGGCCGTCCCGGCTAAAGAGCGCCTTCAGGGCCTCGCCTGCCAGCCTAGCGTCGTCGGCGGAGAAATGCGCATCGAGCGCAACGCTGTCCAGACTGCGACTGTTGAGGATCTTCACGAAAGTGTCTTCGGTGGCCTCGAACCGCTGATATTCATTCGTGACAGTTGCGACGCTGGTGTTGTTTTCGATCTGGGTCTTCTGGAATGCGGGAAGGGCTGCGTCGCCTGCATCGATTGTTTCACCCCAGCCGGCTTCGGGATCGTCGGTGTCGGCCTGTTGATCCGAAGCCGGCGCGAGCTCACCCGCGGCAGGAGATGGCTCAAGATCGTTCTGCAGATCGCTGGAGGGCGCGGGGGCGGTGTTTCGTTGCGCCTGGAAGAATGCAAAATCCTCCTGCGTCGACGGTATCGTCGTCATGAATTTTTCGCTGGCGCTAAGCATGACGTCGGACAGGAACTCGATGTGTGACGAAACCCCTGCCGGGTCGAGTTCTGCCGGACGCGGAATCACGCGGCCTTTCGTTGCTGCGCCGTTATCGGGTGCGAGCGTGATCCACATAGGGTCCCCCGCCAGGCCGATAATCGCAGGCACATAGACAGATGCATCGGCCGGCACATCGTCGGCTCCTTCTACCGCGCGCAACTCCTCGTCTTCGTCGCCAAATGACCAATAGTCCGCGGTGAGGTAGAAGCCGACGGCGATCGAACACAGGAAAATCAAGGCGAAGCCGGCAATGAGCCTGCGCCAAAGCGTGCGCCGGCGAAGGGCGGCGCGCGCCTGCTTTTTCGCCTTGAAGCTGGTGTCGATCGCGTGCGTCACGGAGTGCTTCCGGTCAGGAAAAACGTCCACCGCACCTGTTCAAACGTATCGACTTCCACAAATCGCGCCGCGATATGACCGCGCTGCCAGCACTCGTCGATGCCGCGTATCGAGAACCGTCGACGCTCGATGCACATTTCAGTCGACCCGGTCAGGATCGCGTGGCCAAAAACGTCCGTGGCGTAGATGTAGATGTAGCGGTTCGTCAGTTCCTCGCGAATGACGTTCACGCACTGATTTGCGCCGATGGTCCACCAGCCATCGGTCTGGTCGGCATTGTCGATTGTCTGGCCGATAGCGAGGTTGACGACGTCGAGTGTCTGATTGCAGACCGTGAATTCGGCGCGCGCTTCATTGCATGAGAGCACGGCCAGGAGTGCCGCGCCCGAAACGACCGGAAGCCTCATGCGGCCTGTCAAGACAAGCAAGGCTCGAAACCGATCGCGCTGCTTTACGGGCAGGCCGTCAGACGAGCGGGGCAAAGGCGAGCGGTGGCGTTCCATCGGGCGGCCATGCTACCCGCCGAGCCGGAAATATTTGGCACTGGCCGAGAACTGAGATCCGTTGGTCTCGATTTCTTCGAGAATTTTGGGCAACAGCTGCGAGGCTGGGATTGGCGTAGAGAACGCAGCCGCCTGAATGTCCTGGGGGCCGGTGATCACCATAATGATCTGCGGCACGGCCTTGCCTGCAGCCCTGTCGGCGGCGCCGAGGCCGATCGGGATGCTGAAGGTGGCCTTGTCCGATTGTACGACCATACGGTCGTCGAGGTTGAACATCATGCCTTTGTGGTCGATCAACAGCACGCTGGAAATGAGCCCGCCATGCGTCACCAGCGTGCCGCTGATCGGCGTACCGTTCGGCACCGATGTTCGATCGAGAACCAGCTGCGGCTTGACGACTGCAGTCTGGCCCAGAAAGCGCAGGAAGTTGGTGACTTCGCACTGGGGCGGCTCGATGAGGCGCACGCTTATGTCCGGCTCAACGTGGAACTTTGCCTGGAAATCAGTCAACATTCGTTCGAATGGCTGAACCGCCGTCCCAAATCCTTCGATGTCCGCCCTCTTGTCGGTTATCGACGTGACGGCCGCATAGAAACAGTCGCCGCCGCTGAAGTCGCGAACCCACGAGACCCGTTGCGCTACGTCGTCAATGACCGGAGGAACTTCCGGCTTGGGTACGTTCAAGGTGACCGTGGCCTGGTCTGGCTGTCTGGCCGGCTGGTCGGCCTGCTGGCCCTTTGCGCTCATCGCATCTGCCTGGCCTGCAGCCGGCTCGGGAAAGGGCGCGGCCGATTTCGCCTCCGCCGGCTGGTTTGCCTGTCGTTCAGACTTTTGGCTCACCGCGACATCGGGCTTGGGGGCTGGCGGCGTTAAAGCTTTTTCGGCTGGTGGAGCGATTGGAGCGATCTTGCCAAGCGGGGGAGGCGTCTTCGGGCTGTCGCCGGCCGCGATGTCGGGCTGAACTGCCGGCGACATTTTTTCGGCCGGCGGCTGTGCCGCGCTTGCTGACGATTTCGGTGTTTCCCTGGCTTGCAGGGGGATCTTGGCGGGCTCTGCCGGCTGCGGCTTTTGGCTTTCGGCGACGTCGGGCCGCGGCGCTTGCGGCGTTGACGTTTTTTCGGCTGGTGTTGGAGCTGGAACGAGCTTGTCAGGCGGCGGAAGCGTTGTCGGGCTGGCGTTGGCAGCGGTATCGGGCTGAATTGCCGGCGCTACGTTTTCGGCCGGCGGCAGCGCTGCGCTAGCTGATGGCTTCGGGGCTTCCCCGGTTTGTGGGAGTATCTTGGGCGACTCTGGCGGTTGCGGCTTTTGAGGCGCAGCCGCCTCTGCCTGATTTTTAGTTGGCGATGCGGTGGTCTGCGTTCGCGGCTGCGCGGGTGGAGCTAGCTCTGGCGGCTTAGGAGCGTTCGCAACATTATCCGTCGCGACCGGCTTTGATGCCTCTGGTGCGGGCTCTGATGGTTCTGGGGCAGATAGCGATGTCGTGCCGGCGCTCGGCGTGGTAGGCGTCATAAAACCGCTGACATAGAGGCCAGCAACCGCGGCGAGAGCCAGCGTCGCGAAGGCAGAAATCGCGATGATTCGGGTCTTTGTGGACTTTCCAGTCCTGCCACGTGCGACCGCGCGTGGCGGGCTGGCGACTGCTGAAGGCCGCCGCGGTTCGGACAGCAGCGCAGGCCGGACATGCGGGACGAAGCGCTGCCCACCTGAACTTGCCGTCGCAGGCGCGTCACGCCCCAAATCATAGGAAGGCTGGGCCTTGGACTCAGGCGCAAGTGTTTGCCCCGCTCGTGGCAAACCCGGCCGATCGCGGGTCGGGACGAACGTTGGTGGCGTTGTCCCTTCGTCCTCGTCACGCGTCATTCTGGCGATTTCCGCCATGCTCACCGGGCGGTCTCGCGGATCCGGCTGCAGCATGGCTTCAAGAATGCCACGAAAATCGTCCTCGATGTCGGACAGGTCGGGCACGGTCCGGCGCTTTTCGATGATCTCGAATTGCGACCCGCTCATGTCGATCGGCTTCCCGCGCAGAGCGGCAACCAGCACCAGCCCCAGGCTGTAGATGTCGGATTGCTCGCTGACGTCGCCGCTGTACAGCCCCAGCTGTTCGGGCGAAACGTAGTTGTACTTTCCCGCGAATTTTCCGCCGATCAGGGTCTCCCCGCCGACGGTCGCCGATCGCGCAATACCGAAATCGATGATCTTGGCGTGGTCGACTCTACCCCCTGGCAAGATGATGTTATCGGGCGAGAGGTCGCGGTGAATTGCTCCCGCTTGATGCACGGCGCTCAGACCCGACGTGAGGCGATGGCAGAGCTTGCGTACCTCTTCAGTCGGCATCGGGCCACGTCGCATGATGTCGTACAGCGACTCGCCGTCGACAAATTCCATGGCAAGGTAGGGACGGCCGATGCCTGGATCGATGGTGAAGACGTGATATCGCACGACCGCATCATGCGACAGGTGATTGAGGATTGACGCTTCCTTGCGGAACAAGGACAAGATCGTCGGGTCGCGGGCAAATTCGGGCAGGACGATCTTGATCGCGACGTGGTCGCCAGTCTGGATGTTGTGGCCACGGTAGACCTCGCCCATGCCACCGAATGCGATCCGCTCGTCAAGTTCGTAGATGCCGCTGAGTTGCGTGCCGACCGCGGTATTGGCCAGCTGCGGCGATATTCGCGTCTTGTCGTCGGCGCTCATCAGCCTCAACCCTCCGCTCTGGACAGATCAGGGTAGGGGGGGTGTCCGTTGTGCCCGTTTGCGAACTTCACCAGCACAATGGTGACATTGTCTGTTCCGCCCCGCGCCAGCACCATTTGCAGCAGATTTTCGCAAGCCGCCTGAGGGGTCGCAGACACCACCACGGCCCCGATTTCGGCGTCGGTCAAATGCGCCGTCAGCCCATCTGTGCACAACACGAAGATGTCTCCCGGCATAATTTCGCCTTGCTGGAAATCGATGACGATTTCGTCGCTGACGCCGACCGCATGCGTGATGACATTGCGGCGCGGCCAGGTGAGCGCCTCGGCTGCGCTGATCATGCCGCGATCGAGAAGTTCCTGAACTTCGGTGTGGTCCCTCGAGATCTGCGAGATCGAGGCATTACGGACCAGATAAACCCGGCTGTCGCCCGCCCACAGGCAGGCAAATCGCCCATCCATCGCCAACAGGGCGGCAACGGTGGAGCCGATGGTTATGCCGCGAGATTCGGAGATCCTGCGGATGTCGGCGTTGGCGCGGCTCAGCCTGTCTTCGAAGCGCGCACGAAGATCCGGCGCGGAACTAGCAATGCCGATCGTGGCCAGATGATCGACAATGCTGGCTGAAGCGACCTCTCCGGCTTCATGTCCACCCATTCCGTCGGCCACCACCCACAGGCCGGTTCGTGGCTCGACTAGATAGTTGTCTTCATTGTGCTCACGGACACAGCCATTGTGGCTCACGCCGAAGCTTTCAAAGGAAAGGGCGACATCGCTCACCTTGCCACCAAGCGCTTCTCAAAGCGTCCTCTGCGGCGCATCTTCAGGCGCTCGCTGCTGCCACTTTGCCACAGGCTGGAATATTAAAGTATCGAAATTTAGCTTTGAGCCCGTGACGCGGGATCGCAGCCAGCTTTGGCGCCCTAGTTGCACCAGGTGAGGCTCAAATCCTCTCAAAACGCCTTCGGGCAGCTGAATGCGGAAAGTGCGGGAAGTAAGAAGGGACTGGGTCCGGAACCGGTCTGGATCGTGTAGCTGACGTCGCGTCCGCCGATTACGAAGCGCGCCTCAACAGTGCCGTCTTTGCTGGTGATCGTCGCCTTGTCCAGCAACCTCTTGAGCGACCACGGCCCTTCGAAGCTGATAGCGGATTCGCGGCCCGGCATTTCCGGCATCAGTCTCAGACTGGCGGATGCCGAGGCCGCACCGCTCGGCCAGGACACAGTGCTTGGCGTGTTACCCGCCTGATTGCTCTGGACGATCTGGCCATCGACGTCGAGCACCGCAGTATCTGCATCACCGTTCAGCGAGAACGGGGTAAAGGTCAGGTTGACCGACGGCATTGACCCACCCGACGGGAAAAATGCGCCGCGGATTTCAGCAGCCAGCTGAAAGTTTTTCAGCGTCGACTTCGACAGGTCGCGTCCAAAGCGCGCATCCCGTTTCCAGCTCCAGTCCTGGCCGCTCATGTCGATCAAGGAAGCAAGGTTTTGTGCGAAGAACCGGTCCATCAGGCCGCCTGGAGAGAACAACTTGGCGAAGTCCGCCATCGCAACATCCTGGGTACCATCGCCGGCGAAGGGGTAGCGGCCGTTGACCGCCTCCTCGCAGGGCTGCGTGACGGCCTGGCCGAGCATCTCGTTCAAATTCGTCAAGGAAATTTCAGCCGCGTT
Source organism: Mesorhizobium sp. M1307 (assembly GCF_040318155.1). Classification (NCBI taxonomy): domain Bacteria; kingdom Pseudomonadati; phylum Pseudomonadota; class Alphaproteobacteria; order Hyphomicrobiales; family Phyllobacteriaceae; genus Mesorhizobium; species Mesorhizobium sp. M1307. The sequence continues at coordinate 21,834 of NZ_JAMYLR010000013.1, forward strand.
GCCCTCAAATTCGTTTGCAGTTGCGTTGACCATTCTGCCGAGTTGCTTGGGCAGACGCGATGCATTGGCGCGAAGGGTGGCTATCTGCAGCTGCAGGTTGGCGTTGACACGTTCCGTCTGCAAGGGGACCTCGGTTGCCAGTTGCAGACTCTGGTGGATGTCGCGAAAATTCTGGGTCAGCGCATCGATGGGTCGGTGTCCAAAAGGCCCGCTTACCAGAGCCTGGAAGGACCTGAACTGCGCTTCGATGTTTGCCCCAGGGCTCTGGCTTTGAAATTTCGCGGACCCCGTACCGGCACGGCTTTGCGACTTTGCGGAGCTAATTTGAATGCCGATGCGAGCCAGGCCCTTGGCCATGTCCGCGACATCCTGATACTGGCGCATGAGGGTGCCGGCTATCACCCCAGTGCCCGAGTCTTCGCCGGAGACAGGGTCGCGCGCCAGGGCTGTTTCCTCGGCAATCGCGGTAAAAAGCTGTTCGATCGGCGAGCTTGGTGCGGCAACGGCGGAAAGCGCGACATAGTGCGGCTTGTCGTTCAGCATGGCTTTGAATTTCAAACCATCGAGAACGCTGTTCCACGCGGCTGCGAACTCCTTGCCGTATCGATCGAGAAGTTCGGGGCCGAGCTGGAGCAACTCCTGATCGATGCCGCCTTGCTCGCCGCCACCGCCCAGGACCCACTGGTCGTCGACGAGCGTCTGCGCAATGCGCGAAAGCTGTCCGAGATAAAAGCTGTTGAATCCGGCATGGGTGTAGAGACCGGGAATACGAAGCTTCGACAGATCGCCGCCATCGACGCGCTCGAACACAAGCTGCGCTTCCGGCCCGCCTTTTTGCGAAACAGAAAAATCGTCCAGCGCAGCCGCGTACACCGCCGACTTGATCAATGCGGACGCACGATCGGTAAGGCTCATGCGCCCGAGTGAACGTTGGGCGGCTTCCACAAGCGGCTGGTTGAGTTCGAAAACCGGATCATAGGCATCGTCCAACGCAAGCATGGCGCGCAGGTGCTTTTCGAGCTGCGCACGTCCTTCGCGGTTGCTCTCGCCTGGATACCGGTTCTGTTCCCAATCCTGCTTCATCCAGGAGATGATCAATGCGTCATCGACCTTGGGTGCCTTGCCGCCGAGCATCAGGTAGATCTTGAGCGGTTCGTAGAGCGCGGCGGGCTCAGCCGTCGTCGCCTGGACGGTCCGCTCCGCCTGCACAAGCAGACGCGACCGCAACATTCGTTCCAGTGCTTGCCGGTAGGCCGTTGTCGATGCCGAAAGAAGCCTTTCCCGCTGGCTAAGGCCGATCGTTTCCTCGATCGGGGTCGGTAAGTCACTGGTTTCAAAACCGGCCGGCATGTTGCGCAACTGGTCGAGCGGCCCGATGACGTTTTCAAGGTCGACATCGGTGACCGTCGTGCTTTTGAGCAGAGCGTCGGCTGTCTCGCGATATTGGCTCGTGGCCTGCGTCGTGGAGGCAATCAGCGAGCGGTTGGCCATGAAGCTCATCCCGAGCGCGCCAAGGGCCGCTGCAGTGATCAAGGCTATGATGCCAAAGCCGCCATATCTGAGGGCCGCTGCCCGCCTCTCGCTCGCTCGGTTATAGGAAACCCATCCGGATTCGGCGAAAATGACATCAGTCAGGAGATCGTGCAAAAAGAAGCTCTTGCCGGTCCCGGACAGGTGGGGGCGGGAATTGTTGCCGAAACTGCGGCCGATTGCGCCCAACACTTGATCGATCGGCGTTCCCTCTTGGGTCCCCGACGAGAAGTAGAGCCCACGCAAGCTGACGTTCACTTGGCTACGGACCGGATCGAACAGGCTGGTCACGAAATTGGCAATTCGGCCCTTGAGCGCGTAAAACTGGGCCGGAAAGCCAAAGATCGATATGCGCGAGACCGGGTCAGGCTCTTCCTGCAGGCGATCAGGCATCTCGTCCGCCAAGCGGATCGCCAGTGCATCGAATTCGGCCGAAGCCTCACCGGCCATGTTCTTGTTGCGGTCCGTGGTCTGGAATGTCGCGCCCCAGACCTTGCGCCTGCGCGGCTCCTCGAAACTGCCGAAATAATCCATGAAGCCGGCAACAAGATCGGCCTTGGTGAACAGCAGGTACACCGGAAACTGGATTTTCAGCGTCTCGTGGATCTCCCTCAGGCGACTGCGCATTTCAACGACATGGGCGTCAAGCTGCTGGTCATCGAGGCTGATGAGATCGGCAAGGCTGATGGCCAGGATAACCCCGTTGATCGGTTGTCTGGTGCGGTGTTTTTTGAGCAGTGACAAAAACGCAAGCCAGCTCTTGCTGTCGCTTCCAGCATTGGAATCCTGCGTGGTGTAGCGTCCCGCCGTGTCGATCAGCACAGCCTTTTCGGTAAACCACCAGTCGCAGGAGCGGGTGCCGCCAACACCGGCCACCGGCTGGGCGTGTCCTGAACCGGCAAGCGGAAAATTCAGACCCGAATTGACCAGTGCCGTCGTCTTGCCGGCGCCCGGCGGGCCAATGACGATGTACCAGGGAATGTCGTAAAGGAAATTGCGCTTGCCGCTCGACCGCTTGAGTGTTGCGATGGCCTCACTCATGCGCGCCTCGAGCACCGGTGAATCGTCATTGCGCCCGTCGTTGCGGACAATGACCGTCTCGAGCGCTTTTTGCGCCTTTCTCACATGCCAAGCGCGCACTCCGTAAACGAGGGCCGCGGTCGCCATGATCGTGCCGATGATTGTCGCACGCAACCAGACAGGTCCCAGCGGCCGGATATCGGCGAAGCGGATCAAAGGTCCAGCAAACCAGATCGCCGCCGCAAAACCGGCCAACGCGGCCGTGCTGAATATCCGCGGCAGCCAACGCATCATTGGCGTTTCCCACCGGCGGTGTTCACAGCGTTTCCTCCTTGAGGATCATCACGTCGACACGGCGGTTCTTGGCGCGGCCCTCGGACGTCGCATTGTCGGCAATTGGCTCATCTTCGCCCTTGCCCTCGGCGGTTACTCGCGAGGGATCGCTAAGCTTCGCGGCGATCATTGTCTCAACAGCCTTCGCGCGGGCGACCGAAAGGTCAAAATTCGATTTGAACGTGCTTGATTTCCGTGGTTTCACATTATCCGTGTGGCCAACGATCGTGATTGGCCCTGGCTCGTGCTCAAGGGCTGCGGCAATCTGTGTGGCCAGGGGCAGAAAGTCGGGCTTCACTTCGGTCTTCCCCGGCTGAAACAACAATTGATTGTTGATCTCCACTACGATGAAGTCGCCTTTTGTGCCGATGGTCATCCCGCCGAGCTCGACTTGCGTGGACAGTGCTGAGCGGATGCGGTCGATCTGGCCGGTCACGGCAGGCGAGGCGGCTGTCACCGGTTTGGCGAGTGGGGGTACCACACTGGCGCGCTCGATCGTCACAGTCGTCGAGGGATTGAGCGCCAGCAATTGTCTGGCTGCAGCATCGCCTTCATCGGTCATGAACGCCCGCAACGTGAAAAACGCGGCCGTCACCAGGGCTGACGCCGCTGCAGCAACTCCCCAGAGCGGCAGGCGGGTCGAAGACGGCACCATCATAGCGGCCATGCCTTGCCAGCGGGGGGAGATGTCCTCTCCGGCGCGGGCCCTGAAGTAGCGAAGCGTCTCGTAGACGTCGCGCCGCACAGGTTCGAGACTGGTATCGTCGCGCGCCAGGCCACGATACTGGCCCTCAAATCCCAGGGATAGGCAGACATGCATCAGCTCGAGCAGGTCTAAGTGTGGCTCAGGATTGGCCAGCACCTGGTTCAGTGCTTCGTAAAAGCCGCCGCCGGTGGGCTCGATGTGAAAGAACCGCGACAGCATACTGTGCTGTGCCCAGGTGTCCTCGCCGGCCCAAGGCAGGTTGCCGACAAGATCGTCGGCCGTTTCGCAAAGGGCAAACTTCGCGATCCGCGCATCCTCTTCGGCAACCCCTGACTTCTCCAGCATCCAGTCGAACCTCTCCATCGCCTCGGCGATATGTTCGGCCAATGGCGCCGCCTGTCTTTCGACCGGCACGAGCCTGAGATGCCCGAACAGGACGAGCAACGGTGCTGACCCAGCGAGGATCGGATTTGCCGTCGAATATTTTACCGTGTCTGCGGCGCCGAGCAGCACCTCCTGCTGAATGCTCGGCCTTGACCCGGCCGCCTCGGCTCTGACCGCTGTACCGGACGATGCTCCCTGATAAAGAATGGTTCCGGATCTCCAGTCCGGCGGCATATGCCGACCTATGTCAGGATCGAAAACTGTCGATTCCTTGACATGCGGGGGCGCGACGGTCTTCGCAATCGGTTCGTTTGCGGCTGGTTTCGCATTCTGCCCGCGTCGTGGATTGGTGCGGATGACGGTCTTGCGGACCGGGCCGAAAGGATCGTCCTTCGAGCTCATCGCCGATATGCCGCTGCCGTGCAGTGTCCGCGCTCGCGTGCGAGAGGCGCCAGATCTTTCCTGGCTGGATAGGGCAGGCAATGGTCCTTCCGGCAAGGCGGTCCGGAGCTACAAGAAACAATGGCGCCGCAATGTGACATTTGCCGCAGACCCCCAGGTCAATCAGGCTTACCCGCTTGGCGAACTGTCGTATGTGATCGTAGTCCCAGATGTTGTCGATTGGAACATGATGCGGCGCGCCGATGCGTTTTTCTTCGTCTGCTAAAGCGCCGCAGTCTGTTGGGCCGGTCTATTTTTGCTTGTCAGCTTTTGCATACGCTTCGCCAAAATAGGCCAAGAATATATCAAGCATGCCGTTTTCGTGTGGTTCCTCCATGCTCCTCCACGTCCCGACAAACGCGTCCCATGCTTGGGCCTTCTTCGAGGTAAACGATGTCGGCGGGAGCTTTTTACCGATCGCCTCCGGCGAAAGGTCATCAAGCAGTCGCGAGAGCGCTGCTTGCATAGCGGCATAGGTGGCAAATTCGTGCGCCTTGAGATCGCGGAATGCGTCCTCGATGCTGTGCCTGGCATCGAGATAGCCGGCCCTGCGCCGCGCGAACATGATTTCGAGTATGTCGTCGGTGCCTGGGACAAATTTGAGAGGATTGTTTTCAGCGGAGCTTATCATCGTCCGGTGTGGGCTCTTGGTTAATGTCTTTGCAGCCGCACGTGCCTTCAGCAGCATGGCCAGTTGCTCGACCACCGTGCGCAGCACCGCGCCGATTTCGGCAGCGACTTCATGCGGATCACGCAACTGGAACAATTCCGGCGAAATGCCTGCGGCGATTGCAATTTCCCGCAGCACCTCGTCTGTCGTCGAAGGCAAGGTTGCAGGCGGCGACGATGTCGATGGCGGCGCTTGCCCGAGCCATCGCTCTGCCGAACTGAAAAAAGGCTCGCCTCCGGAATCGGGCAGCCGATCGGCCGCGACCGGCATGTGTCGTTGCGTCGAACCTCGGTCAGCCTCCGGATGACCTGGCGTTGCGTGCTCGTCGTCAATCGATACAAGGATGACATAGCGGCCGACCAGGAGCCTGTCGCCGTGGTCTAGCCGGCGCGGACCGGTGATGCGTTGGCTCGATCCATTGATGAAAGTGCCATTGCGCGAAATGTCGTGCAGCCAAAACGCGCCTGCCTCGTATCGGATCTGGCAATGCCGGCCGGAGATGAACTTGTCAGGGTCGGGCAAGATCCAGTCGCAATGTTCGCGCCCGATTTTGAAGCTGCGATTACGCGATCTGTAGCCGGGCGACACGCCAGCGGGCAGGGCATCAACGTTGCTGATCTGCAGACTGATTAACATGCGAAATCGCCTGTGTGATCGCTGGCGGCCTTGCCGACAGGATACTCCATGTTTTTAGCGTGGCTAATCCCAATATTCGCATCCCAGTCGGTCCTATTCGTGGTCAGCTTTGGCCTGCACAACAAACATGTGGTACGCTCGAAATGGACTGGCAACCATCAGGGTTTGATGTGATTTCGAGTTCCTGATTAGGATCTTCAAATCCACTGGGCTGGCCGCCAGGCCGAGGAGGGGCACGACCCATGCCAAGTGAACAACGTGCCACGGTTGTGCAAACGCCAGTTGGCGCTGAACTGTTGACCTTTACACATCTCGTCGGGCGCGATGAGATCAGTCGTTGTCTGGCCTATACGGTCGGGTTCGTGAGCCCCAGCCACGATATCGATCCGCTGGAGATGCTGGGTGGCCCCGTCTCGATCGAAGGTGAAGCCGACCCCCAGCGCTGGTTCAGCGGCATCGTGTCGGAGTTTCGCCTCACCCGGATCGAGGATCGACTGGCCTATTACGAAGCAGTCGTCAGGCCATGGCTCTGGTTTCTCGGCAATACTACCGACTGCCGTATTTTCCAGAACATGAGCGTCATCGAAATCGTCGAAGAGGTTTTCTCGAAATATAGCACGGCAAAATTCGAGAAACGCCTGCAAGGTTCCTATCCGCCGCGCGAATATTGCGTGCAATATGATGAGACCGATCTCGACTTCGTGCAGCGGCTGCTCGAGCACGAGGGCATCTTGTATTTCTTCGAGCATGGTGAGGGCAAGCACACGCTTGTGCTCGCCGATGCCATGAACAAGCTCAAGCCGGCGCCGGGCTATGAAAAAGTGCCGTACCACTTTGAGGGGCAGGGCTCCCGGCGCGATGTCGAATACATTACCGAATGGATTCCGGGCAGCTCCGTGCGGCCGGGCGCCTATGTCCATACCGACTATGATTTCAAGAAGCCGGGCGCTGACCTGATGGCCAAATCCGCCCAGCCGTTCAGTCATAAGCTGGCTACGGGTGAAAATTACCGTCAGCCCGGCGCGCATCTCGAAGTAGGCCGCGGCGACAGCCTGGCGGCAATCCGGCGCGAGGAAATCCAGGCGGTGCACCAGCGCATTGCTGCAGTCGGCACCGTGCGCGGCCTGTATTCCGGCTGCACGTTCAAGCTGGACGGTTTTCCGCGCGAAGACCAGAACCAGGAGTATCTGGTGGTCAGCGCCGAATACAGGCTGTTCGATCCGGGCTACAGAGCCCTTGCCGATGTCGAAAGCGAAAACTTCAAGGTGATCCTCGGCGTGGCGCCGACCGCCTTGGCCTATCGCCCGCCGCGGGTCACGACACGGCCGATCATGCGCGGCCCGCAGACGGCGACGGTGGTCGGCCCGTCCGGCGAGGAAATATTCACCGACAAATATGCACGGGTGAAGGTGCAGTTCCACTGGGACCGTCTCGGCAAGAAGGACCAGAACAGCTCCTGCTTCGTGCGGGTCTCGCAGACCTGGGCCGGCAGCGGCTGGGGTTTCATCCAGATCCCGCGCATCGGCCAGGAGGTGATCGTCGACTTCATCGAAGGCGACCCGGATCTGCCGATCATCACCGGCCGGGTCTACAACGCCTCGCAGATGCCGCCCTACGGACTGCCGGGCAGCGCCACGCAATCCGGCTGGAAATCCGACTCGTCGAAAGGCGGCGGCGGCTACAACGAGCTGATGTTCGAGGACAAGGCCGGCTCCGAACTGGTCAATTTCCAGGCGCAGAAGGACCACAACCTTCTGATCAAGAACGACCGCACCAAGCTTGTGCAGCACGACCAGTCCGACCGCATCGACCACGACGCCAAGCACTCCGTCGGCCACAACCTCGACGAGGACGTCGGCAACAACAAGACGGTCAAGGTGGGCGTCGACCAGACCACGGATATTGGCAACAACGATACCGAGACGGTGGGGGTGAACAGGTCGCTGACGGTCGGATCGAACGAGACGATTCACGTTGTGGCGAATTCGACCGAGAATATCGATGCCAACCATTCGCAGACCGTAGGATTAGTTCAAACAATCACTGTTGGCGCGGCTCGTATCGATTCGGTCGGCGCCGCCGAGACCCGAACCGTCGGGGCGGTGCAGATGAACACTATCGGGGCGACACGGTCGGTCAGTGTGGGTCTCGGCCAAAGTCACGACATCGGCGCTTCCGACAGTTGGAAGATCGGAGCCAACCAGGGCATCGACATAACTGGCAACCAGAGCGTCAACATCGGCGGTGGGCAATCAACAGAGATCGGCAAGGCTCGGACAGCCAAGGTAGCCGCGGATGATATCACCGATATCGGCGGAGCCCACACGCTCAAGATAGCAAAGGGCAGCGGGATTACCATTGCCGAAGACGGCTCGATTGGTGTCGGGAAGAAGCTGGTCATAGACGCCGGAGACGAGATCACGATCAAATGCGGCGACGCCTCCATTATAATGAAGAAGGATGGAACGATCGGCATCAAAGGAAAGGACATAACAATAACCGGCAGCGGCAAGATATTCGCCAAAGCGTCCGGTGACATTGTCATGAAGGGTTCGGAAATCAAACAAAACTGAGGAAACCGTCAGGTGGCAAAGATCATCGAACGAATCGAAGGCGTCGTAATCGGGATTTTTCTCGGTTTCGGCGAAGGTGGCCCGCTCGTTGTGTTTCCGGGCAATCCGAAGGATACGGCCCTTCCGGCTCGTAGTCTCGCTGAACTGAATTCCGATATGATTGGCTCCGAGGTCGCATTGTTGTTTGAGGACGGCGACCTAGGCCGGCCACTAATTGTCGGGCGTATCGTTGAACCAAAGGGAAAATCTGTAGCTCCTCATGTCGTCCGCGACGGCGAACGGGTGAGAATCACAGGCGAGGAACGCATCGAACTGCGCTGTGGCAAGGCCGTGATCATCATGGAAAAGGATGGCCGCATCACCATTCGCGGCACCTATGTGACGAGTCATGCCAGTGCCGCGAATCGTATCCGGGGCGGTTCCGTGAATCTGAACTGATGCCGGCGCCCATCCTACGCGAAATCGTCCGCCAGCACGCCGAAATGGCGGCGTTTCTATGGACTGTCTACGACTACAATCTGCTGCATCCCGGCGAAAATCCCGAGATGGACGATGAGCGGATAGCTAGATTGGTCGAGAGACTAGAAGCACATCTGGATGGGCTGCGGGTGGCCGGAGATGCGGGAAAGGAAATCGTCAAGGAGCGCTACGACGAGTTTCCTGAGGCTGGAGAGCTTTTCGTCCTTCGAATGCTGACGACCAGATCGACTGTTCGCATCGTCGATCTCAATCTTGAGAAGGTTCGAAAATATCTCACCAATGCGGGCACATCGGTTGCGGCTAGCGTACGTGCTCCTGGTCAGTCTGGTATTTCCCTCCCAAAGAAATAGCGAACTCCCGGTCTGAATTCGAACAGGTCGACTTCGTCGAAGAGTTGCTCAAGGGCAGCGGCCGCAGGTTTTCGGTTCAGCTGAATATTCTTGTAAAATTGCGAAAGGTCGAATCCGGTGAATGCCTCTATTAGGTTTCTGGCGGTAACGACGTCTTCGTTGTCATAGGTCTCCCCAAGGGTATTCAACAAATTGAGCGCCAGATCCTCAATGTTTACGGGCTTGCCGTAGAGAAAGGACTGGCGCGAAGAATTAGGAAAATTTGCACGGATCTCATCGATTTTTAGCTCAACGGCTTTCGCGTATTCAACTACGTCATATTGGCGACGCCCAGGTTCATACTCATCGATCGAATCCGGCACAACTTGCGGTCCATCGAAGATATCTCCGACCGAAGCCTCCAAGGTGATCGACAAATGATATGGAAGGTCGGTATCGCTGTCGACGGTGACTTCATCTCTGTAGAACCAGACCGCCTTCTGCGTCGCATCCAAAATGCCGCTCCTTGAGAGAGCGATGCAGAGCCATTCAATGGATTGGCTATCTTGCTGCAGCGATTGGCGAATTGGGTCCGCCACATCCAGGAGCAAGGTCCTTGGTGTGACGTACGGCAACAGCGCAAACGCGTCGATAACTACTTCCACCGAGGGGGAGGCTTCGAAGACTGTTGGAAACATTGCAGATGATGCGAAGTTTCCCTTCTTGCACTCTTCAAATATCTGCAGCAGCCGCGCTCCGGCTGGCGTCGAACGGCTGCGAAACTCGTTCGTCCCGAAGTGGAAAAGTTTGCCGCGCGCCGAGAATGTCATGGATAAGGGTTTATTCCTTGAAGCGTGCCTTGCGCCTCATTGATTTTGTCGCATTCGCCGGAAAGGGCGCCTTGGCCTATCAAGTTCTTGGGGGAATCGGGACATCCACCGGCATCTATGGGGGTCATGTGGTGCACTTTGCCCGTGTTTGTTCCGGTGCCTTTGCCGTCCCGTTTTAGTATCGCTTTTTTCACGGAATCGGTAATTCCAAGTATTTTTGTACGGACATGATGCAGTATGTCGACGTGAATAAGGTCTTTTTCGTTCTTTCTTCCAGCGTGCTTGGTTTCTAATTCTCTCTTCTTTTCCGGGTCTGCTTGCTCAAGAATTTCGGAATAGCTACGCGTTCCCTTGAAGTGGACACCGCAATCTTTATCCTCCTCATGCAGGTTTGGGCATTTTTCTCCCGTTGCTCGTGCATTTGCTACGGTCTTAGACGCCTCCTTGCGTTTTTCGTACTGATCCCACGCTTTCATGCGAGGCACCAAGCCTAACGTACCGGCTTTGGCTGTTTCTTCAATATTGACGATCTTAGCATTCGCCCGCTGCATGCGCTCCTTGTAGTATTCGGCCTCGGGGACAGTATCACACATCTCGCCGTTGGCTTTCACCTGATTGGCGTGGGCGGGTTCTGTCCCGCAGCACGGGCACTTGGTCTTTGGCGCCGACCCGCCACCAGGTCCCGGTCTCCCCACCTTAGCCTGCGGAGGTGTGTTTCCAACCTGATCGCTTGTATGATTGTTTGTCGAGATATCTGAGAACCGGCTGACAGGGAGGCTGTCCGCCTTTACATTGCTTGACCACGCTCGCGCGTATTCCTTACTGGTGTTAGTAGACGAGATGACTCCTTTCTTGGCTGCGCTGCCGGCTTCCGTGCCAGTGGTCTTGCTGTAGTCCGATTTGTCCTTTTGGGTGATGTTCTCTCCGCCGATTTTGACGGTACCGGTGCCCTTCTCAGTATCCGAGTCCATTCCAAATGACGGATACGGGATCGGTACCCCTGGCGGTGTCGCTGGATTTTCGGGCGGAGTGAAACAGACATCTGGAAAGGCCGCGATGACCTTGTTGCCCTGGGCCTTTGCGGCCACCTCCAGTCCGTTGGCGAAGACAGTCACCAGGCGGCCCTCGCAGCCAGCACGGCAGCTCCACAAGCGCCTGCATCGTTGGAAGCCTCGACAAGCACCGGGTTCCCCGTCGCGTAGTTCTTTCTTGCCGCCATTAGTGCCATTCCGAGCATCAGAGGCGTGACCGCCGCACCAACATTGCCGAGGGTTTCCGCAGGCGACCACAGATCCTGGGACGGACACGGATTGCGCACCAGCCGTATCGATGCCAGCGCCGTCTGCTTAAACCAATACTGTTCGCCGATGAGATCTGAAATTCGATAGCCGAGGCGGTTCATCTCTATTCCAGTCTCACCCAACGCATGGCGATAAGCGGACGTCATACCGTCCGCCCTGAGCGGCAAGTCTTGCTTGTTGTAAATAGAGGCCGCCTCGCGCGAAAGGCCTAGTCCCGCTAGCCGAAATCCCCCCCGCCTCGGTGGCCCGCACAGGACTGCCGCCGCCGCTTCCCCAGGAATAAATCCGTTTGGATTGTCGGACGTTAGGAGTCGACGCTCCTTAAGGTAATACGTCGTGGCCAAGGTCGTCAAATAGCTATCAACGCCGGCAACCATCACGTATGGTATTTCGCCCGATACAATCATCCGACGCGCATGATCAAGCGCCACGTGTCCGGACGGTCGCCCATGGGCAACCACCCGTGACCGCGAATGCTTTTCGACTTCGGTGATCTCGGCGATACGGTCGAGCAGACGCAGCGTGCTTCTTACCGGCCGCCCTGGGCGGTCTTCCTCTGCCAAGCAAAGGATCAGCGCGGCTTGCCCACGCGCTTCCGGAACTTCTTCGAATGCCTCGACAATTGCGCCTGCGGCGAGATGCGCCATTCGTTTCTCGCCGATCCAATTGGCTGGCAAAGGTACCGGCGCGCCGATCAGCCACTCGTCATTTTCATCCTTGAAACGCGTTTCCTGAAAGCCATCAATCCCAGCCCGGATCGCTGCGCAAGCCGATGGTGCGTCAAGGCCAACCGCCGTAACCATGCCGACCGAAAGAATGTCGAGTGCCGGCCTCACGTGTTCTCCGCCTTCTGCGCCGCAGTCGTTTCATCGAAGCGAGAATAAGCACGAGCCGCAGCTCGTATCCGCACCATTGCCTCGGTCGGCGGGCCGATCCAGCATTCGCTGAAATCGAGAATAGTACGGTGAATGCGCTGCGATACGCGCCAGACCAACGAGAAGCGTCTGTTCTCCGGGTCGAAGAGGACAGTGTCTGGAAAGGTGACGCGCTCCGGGGCCTTCTGCCTACCCTCGAACAGCGTCAACGGCAATGCTGTCGATGGCAGCCGAAAACTCACCCGCCCGTCAGGTGTCAGATTCACCAGTTGCACTTCTTCGCCACCTCTTGGCAGGTCGATCTGCTGGTCCGGCGGTGCCATCTGGAAGTAGCGCTCGTCGAAATCCTGGGGCAGGAAGGGGAAGACATTGTCGATCCAGTTCTGGTCATAGGTGCCGCCAAATTCGATGCGTCCCGGCCAGCCGCGGCCCATCGGACCGAAACTCATCGGCTTATAGTCGCCGAATGGCGAGCGGATTTCTTCACCGACAGCTTGCGTATTCGGTAGCCGCAGGCCGGGAATGAGGCGCTGGTTCTTGGTTCGCGACCAGCCGGTGCCGACCGGGTTGTATTTGTAACTCGCTGGCAGTTTGTCCTCTGGATCGAGCCGGTCGGTGCCACCCCAGGCGACATCGTAGGAAATTGCCATGCGCAAGAAGGGCTGTGGCGACGTGGCAGTAAACACTGGCCCGACGGAGCGCCACTCGCGGTGGCCCACGACCTCGAAGAGCTTCGACCAATTGCCCACCTTGATGCCGACCGGCACGCGTTCGGCCGGACGTCCTCCCGGCGCATAGGCAAAGGCATTGGCAATCACGTCACAACGCGGCTTGCGGAAGGCGAAATCGGTTTCCCATAACGTGGCCGAATAACCAGGCACGCCGGTGTGCGTGTCGGCCATGACCAGCGGAATCTGTTCCACCGATTTTTGTACCGGTCCGCCGGGCGTGGCGGGAAAGTCGAACGTGCCTTTGACCACCACGACGATCCACTCATGGCCGGCCTTGTCCATGCCCATGGTGAATTCGTGCGGATACCCCATCTGGTTCCAGATCTGCATCAACTGGTCTCCCAGTTGGCGGCAAAGATCTGCTCCAGCGTAGCTTGCGGCGACAGCGGATCGACGTCGAAAATGTCCGAACGCGCTGTCCACATCACCATATCGCTGATGACCTCTTCGCCCGGCTCGACAGGCGGTACTGGCAGTGCGCTTAAAGCGGTATCCAATTCGCCAGGCGTCAGCTCGCCCTGCTGGGCGGCGACGGCCGCTTCTTCGATCCCGGAAAACCACGCATCGGCGCGAGCCAGCTGAACGGAAGCCTCAGAAAGCTGCGCGACGATGCTCAACGGAAACTGCCTGCCAACCCTATCGACGCTCTGCAAGATAATGCCCGCCGACGCGTCGACAAAGCCCGGACCCGTTAGGAACCGTAGCGCCGTGCCGCGCGGCCAGGTTTCCGAGCCCATCAGCGGCACAATGTGCTGCGCCAGCCAGCGGTCCCAGACGCGCACAAAATCCCCCGGCAGCCGCCGCGTGACGAAATCGCCGGTGGCAGGCATCTTGCCGTAAAAGCCGGGCAGGATCATATCTGCGGCGGACATGAAAATTTCTTGAACATTTGCAGGTTGTACGGGTTTTCGACGCTGGCGGCCTTGAGTTGGAAATCGGCGTACATGCCTTTTGTGCCAAGGCGCAGGCTGTAGACGTCCGACAGCGAGGTGCCTGTGAAGCGACCGCTGCGCAACATTCTCAGCCACGCCCAGCTGCCGGTCTCGTTGAGCAAGATTTCGGGCGAGCCATCGATCGGCTGGAAGGCAAGCGAGATGACGCCCGTGCCGTCCTTGCCAGGCCACGTCATCGGCTGCGGCCTCGTTGCGTTGTTATAATAGACGAGGTTCTGGCCATCGAGATTGAGCGTCACGCGCGCGACATTGGGCGACAGATCCTTCGGTTCGAGCGTGAAGCTCATAAGCGGGCCAGTACCGCCGGGAAAGAGATCATCGCGGATCCGCCTTGCCTGTTCAAACGCGGCCAGTGCCGAGGGGTCGAGGCCGAAATCAGCGCGCCATTTCCATGGCTGCGCCGACGTGTCGACATAGCTGATCAGGTGGTCGTTGATGAAGGTGTCGATCAGTCCTGCCGGTCCGAACAGGCGGGCGAAGTCGCGGACATTGACGTCGACGGCGCTGTCCGGGCTGAAAGGATAGCGGTTGTTGAGTGCTGCCTGGCAGAACGGCAGGATGTCGGCGCGCCAGATGGCGTTGAGCTCCGAGGTGACCGCCTTCTGCGTCAGCCCGCTGGTATCGCCAGCAATGCCGCCCAACCAGTCGTCGACCGGGTCGGGCAGGATCTGCGCCTGCCTGGCAACCGCTCCAGTCAGTTCGGCGAGGCCGCCCTGTTTCTTGATGGCGTCCTGGGGATCGGGATTGGCCGTCACCGTCTGCAGCACGTTGGACAGTGCGGTGAGCGCGACAATGGCGGCGTCGAGCGCCGGCGGCTGGCCGTCGACCTCGGCGATGGCACCCTTGAGCGGCTTGAAATGCTCGGCCACCAGAGTGCCGGTAAGATCCACTTCGTCGGCGGAGCCCGCACGCGGCAAAAGCTTTGCTCCGGTTTTTACGATCTTGCCAAGCTTGCCCAGCTTGCCCAGCAGTTTCGAGCCACCTGCCGCCGCCTTGTCGTTTGCCGGCGCTTCATCGGATCGCGTAAGCTCGGTCTCCTGGACCACCGCGGTGACCAGGCGCTTCAGCGCGGAGTCGGCGCTTGAAAGATCCTTGAGGTTTTCACTGGCGACGTTTAGGTCGGTCAATGGCGCCAGCCTCATGTCGCGCAGGAAGCTGTCCCATTGCGCAATATAGTCGTCATAATAAAGTTTCAGAATATCCTCTGACAGCGCCGACACCGAGGTTTCGGAATTTTCCGAGCAACCGCCGGCGAACACCGCCCGGTCGAGTGCTGCCTGGGCGGCGACATCCTCGACCCGGTCGAGAATGGCGTCATGGAAGCCGGCATAGGTGAATGCTCCCGAAATGCCGACCCGAAGCGTCTTGTCGGAACGCCGCGCAAAGACCTTGGCGCCGTTGGGGCCGGCGAAGTTGGCAGGAATCCATTCCTTGAGCGCAGCCACCGCCGGGTCGGCCAGCAGCTGCTTGTAGGCACGCGCCGGCAAGGAAATCGTGCAGACGGTTTTCAGTGCCTCCGCAACCAGCGCCTGGTCCGGGGCGATATAACTGGCGTCAACCGCCATGCGACGGATCGCGGCAAGCTGGTGCTCTTCGGCGTCAGCTGTCGGAAAGGGGGCAGCCGCGGCGAATTCAGGCAGACTGTTGACCCACCAGCTCTGGGCGAAGTCTGGATCCATCTGAGAAAGGCCGGTCATCATGCGATAGGTCTTCAGCGCGCCAAGCATGAAGTCCGGATCGCGGATCTGCCGCCACATCGTCGCCTCGAGCAGCGCCACCATGTGCGGCTCGAGAACGTTGCGCAAAGCATGGTCGTAAGTGTCGGTCTGTGCCCGCACCAATTCCGCCGAGGCTGATGGCCCCAGCAAATCCTGTGCCGCGCCAGGCGGCGGGGTGCGGGCATTTGCGACCTCATCCATCGCACCGAGGGCGACATCGATGGCAGGCTGTTCTACGGATGCCGGGTTTGCCGCGGCCGAGGTCAGTGGCGTTTGCAGCGCCTCGAACTGGCTTGCCTGGGCCGTGATCGCGTTGCGGTTGTCGTAATAGGACCAGGTGAATAAACCGCTGACCAGCAGGGCGGCTGCGGCACATGCGGCGGCCGCGCCACGCCAGATCCAGGCGCGGCGGCGTTGCGCCAGCGGATCGAAGGTGCCTAGGCCGGCTTCCTTGAAGATGACTTCTGTGAGCAGGTTCTTTAGGAAGAAGCTGCGTTTTTCGACACGCGGCGCGGCCAACGCCCGGCGCGGCGGAAGGCCGAAGGAGGCAGACAGCGCTGCGGTCAGCCGATCGATGGGCGCCCCTTCCTGGGTCGCCGACGTCAGATAAAGGCCACGCAGCCAAGCGGCCTCCTCATACCGGCTTTCGCCGAACATCGCCTCGATCAGTACCTGGATCGGCTCGGACAGGCTGGCGAGTTGGGCGGGAAACCTGAAGATTTCGGCGCGGGCAGCAAGCTTGTCTTCGTCCTCCAGCCGGGGCACCAGCCGCCGCTCGAGCTCGGTTGCTAACGTCGCGATTTCCCGCTCGATGGTCTTTGCATCGACATGCGCGTCGAGTGCGAACGTAGTCCCCCAGACCTGCTCGCGCGCAGCCGTCGACAAACCGCCGAAGAAAGGCTCGAACCCCTTGATCAGGTCGGCTTTTGTCAGCATCAGATAGACCGGAAGGCGGATTTCGAGGCGGTCGTTGAGCTCGGCCAGCCGACGGCGGATCTTGCGGCCATGCGCCTTGATGGCGTCGTCGCCCTCCGAAAGCACATCGATCGAAAGCGCGACGATCACCCCGTTGAGCGCCCGACGGCCCCGGTGCTTCTTCAAAAGGTCGAGGAAGCCCAGCCACTCCACTGCGTCGACGTCGGGTTGGCTCTCCTGTTGGACATAGCGGCCTGCAGTGTCGATCAGAACCGCACTCTCCGAAAAGAACCAGTCGCAATTGCGCGTGCCGCCGACCCCTTGCAGGTCGTCGGTCAGGTCGATCTGAAAATTCAACCCCGACTGGCGCAAGGCCGTGGTCTTGCCGGTGGCCGGCGGTCCGACGATCACGTACCAGGGCATCTCGCGCAGGAACTTGCGACCACCCAGTTTGCGGCGCTTCAGCTCGGCCATGACCTCGCCGAACTTGGCTCCGACGGCAGCGACATTCTCTTCGCCGGGGCTGAGTGGCTTCTCTACCGCCGGCGCGGCGATTTCGGCGACGAACATACGGTTGGCACGGATCGCCCGACGCTGGGCGGCGATCAGCCAGATCAGCCAGAAGATGACCAGCAGCGCGATGATGACGATGCGCACATTGTCCGCGGCGAAAGGGTCGTAGGGCCCGACCCTGACGATCGGCCCGAATACCCAGATAACCAACGAAAGCAGCGTGATGCCAATCAGTGTCCACAGCCAGCGCGATGTCAGGACCGCCCAGAGGAAGCGCAGGATGAACATCTCACAGCCTCTTTTCGACCAGCACCTCAACGCGCCGGTTCAGGGCCCGGCCCTCGCGCGTGCCGTCGTCGGCCACTGGATCCGTGGCTGCCCGGCCCTCGGAATGGACGCGTTCCTGCGGCACTCCGTTTTGTACGAGCATGTCGGCAATGGTCTGGGCGCGAGCCTCTGACAGTCGCTGGTTGGTCGACAGCGGATTGGTTCTTTGCAGAGGGACGCCGTCCGTATGTCCGACCACAGTGATGTTGCCGATCAGGTCCTGATTGGCCAGGATCACCTTGGCGATCGAGCCGATCAGCGGCTCGAATCCTTCCGTCAGCGTTGGCCGCGACGACTGGAACAGTTCGGGATTGGAGGCCTGGATGACCAGCTTGGCCAGCGAAACGCTCTCCGTGCCGCTCAGAGCCGATCTGAGATTGCCCGGCGCGCCGGCCTCAAATTCGGGCAGCAGCGCGAAATCCACAGTCTCCGGCGGCGGGACATCGACGGTTGGCGATACACGGCTGATGTCGGCACGGGTCGGCGGCGGCAAGGCGCGGACCAGAGCTGAAAGCTCAACCGCCTGGCTGCTTAGTCCCACCGAGAGCCCGACATAAGTCGCGGTGGCGATAACCGCTGCGGCCAGGGCCATCACCCAGATCGGAACGATGAAGCGCTGCGGCTCATCGGTTGCGATGACGCCTTTCCAGTTTGGCGACAGCGGGGCATTCTCGGCGTCGGCATCGCGCAGGAAACGTGCCGCCGCCACACGAACGGCATTGAGCGAGCGATCGCCCGACCGGCCGGGCACGCGATACTTGCCGCGAAAACCGAGTGCCAGGCAGTCATATTGAAGTTCCAGCAATTCGCGATCGCGGTTCGGATGGCGTTCCAGTTCGTCGAGCCGTGTGAAGAACTGCGTGCCGGCGTCGACGTCGCCGCGCAACATGACCACAAGCGGCTGACGCGGCCATACGCTGGCCCCGCCCCAGGGCGTGTTCAGGGCCAGATCGTCGAGCAAGGCAGCCACTACCCATGCTGCCTGATCGGCCCGTTCCATCGACGACCCCGCCGCCATCGCCGTGTCGCGTGCCCGAACCAGTTCTTCGAGCAGCCGAGTGCGTAACACTTCCGGATTCTCCGGTGGCAGCGCGCTCTCAAGCTCCGGCGCAAACTCGAGCAGGGGCGCGAAGGCGTTGACAAGGCCGTTCGGGTGGGTGCGCGAGCGTTTTACCGGCCCGCCCGGCAAGGATGCCCCCATCGGTCGCGGCATCGGCGTGCCGGTCAGCCTGATGCGAGTGCGTTCGCGATCCTCCGACAGTCCGAAAGGATCATCCCGGCTCATGGTTTCACCTGTTCACCGAATAGCAGTCCACCTGCGGTTCGCTCGGCAGTACACCCGAAACGCCAATGACGAAGCCTGGGGCACCGAGCAGCGATGCCCAGTGCTCGCTTTTCTGGTCGAGCTCAAGGCACAGCCGATCGCCGTCGTAAGGAATCTCGCGCGGTTGCGAATGAAGCGGTTTCAGCGGGATGCCGGGCAGGCGGGACTTCCACAGGCCCTCGAACTCATCCGCCGAGCCCACGGTCGCCTGGTTGACGAATATCTTGCGTAGCGCGTCCTCCGACAGTTCCGAACCGACCCGGATGACGATCCGGCTGGCCACCAGCAGCTTCGGATTGTCGATGCGGATTTTCCAAACATTGGTCGAATGGCGCATGACGGGCAGCGCGCGCGATTTCGGCTCGATGTAGCGCAGGCTCAGGATCAGTGAGCGCAATGCATCCGCCAGCGCCGAAAACGGTGGGCCGGGCGCCATGTGATCATAAGCCGGCAGCTCGCCCAGTCGCCGCGCGCTCGAGCCGTAGGTCGCCATCGAGCCGGCAAGCCCGGCCAGTTCCAAGTAAAGTTCGGCCGGATGGAAGACATCCTGCGCCAGCATATGGGCCAGTCGCGGACGCGCCGCGTTGGCGAGGTTGAGCATCAACAGGTCTTCGACGCTGCGCCCTGGCCCGCCCATGACCATCTTGCCATGCGCCTCGGCGATCTGGTCGAGGCCTGTGACGACTTCCAGAAGCAGTTGCCGGTACCAGGCCACTGCACCGGTAACCAATGCCGGTGGCAGGAACGTCTCGTCCAGCGAAACGCCGCCATCGGCACGAACCCCCTTGATGCCGGCTATCGGCAGGGCGGTATAGCCGCCGACCGATTTGCCGGGTGCAAGCAACAGCGATTGCGGTCGGGCGATTTCGATTTCTTCGGGATCTGAACCGCCCTGGACGGCATCGCGCACCGAAACGATCCGTCCATGATAGCGCGCACCGCTTTGCGGCGCATGCGCCGGATCGAAGCCAATGCCGCCGGCCGGCTCGAGCGGCAAGGCGACCAGCACCGGGCCGGCGCCTGTATCCGGGGTGACCGGCAGCGGACGCGGCGCGTCCATAAGATCCGGAATGGAGAAGGGGGTTCCGTCCGGGAAAATGCCTCGTGCAGACAGGATCGAGATCTGGCCGGCATCGAGCAATGCCTTATCCAGGGTCAATTGCTGAAAGCCGAACGTATGCAGCTGGCCGGCCTGCAACGCGCCGCGCACAGTCGCCTCGAAGAAACGATCCTGCTGCTGGAAATGCTGGGTCCGCAGAAAAAGGCCCTCGGACCACAGCACCCTGTTTGCATCGCTCATCCGGCTACTCTCTGCATCGAGCTCCCCTTGCCTTGGCCGTCAGGCGGAAATGCCGCCGCTGCCGAGTGTGACACTGATCGTAAAGTTTGATCCGGGCGAAACCGATTTGGTCGTCCGCCAGTTTCGTCCGCCAGGCTCACGGATAAATGCAACGAAGCCCAGGGCCGTCGCATCCGGTTCGACCGTAATGGTCTTGGTCGCAGTTTTTCCAGGCGCGACGGCAATCTGGTCGGATCCGATGAGATCACCTGCCAGTGCCGAGCCGGCATCCCCCTGCAAGGCAAAGTAGTCGGCAGAGTTGAACTTACCGGTGCTGCGTAGCCGCATGACCAGCACCGTCACTGGCCGGTCGCCGCCGCCTGGTCCAGGGTTCATGCCGGCCGCTCCTGACAGCTTGACCGTGATGACCGACGGTTTTGGCGGCCCGGCGCTTTGACAGGCCGTAAGCAGCCCGGTCGCGCCCAAGGCAACGATAAATTCGCGTCGATCGATCATGTCTTACTCCTCCTCATATGCATCCCGAAAATCGGCGCCGATTTCGCCGAGAAAGCTCTTTTCCGCGCTCTCGGCGATTTCACGATGGCGTTTCTGGTAGAGCTCCCACAGCTTGGCGCCGCGCCCGCCCGACAACAGCGTGCCGATCGCGGAGCTCGATTTCAGCTCTTCTTCGATGGCTGCCGGCTCAAAACGGTCGACCATCCGCCGCAAGGCAGCCTGCACGCCGCGCCAGGCGCGCACGTGATGCTGTGCCAGATCGCGAACCGCATCCGCGATAGCCGCTTCGCCGGCGAGAAATCCGGGGCTGCGTTCGGCGATAAGCGTCACGATTGCGTCGTCGACCGTCGGCAGAAACTTGAGTGGATTGACCTCGGAGGCTCCGACCATTGTCTGGGCAACGCGGGCATTTCCCTTTTCTTCGGCACGCTTGCGCAGCAGCTGCATCAATCCTTCCATCATAAGCCGGTATTCGCGGCCGAACTTTTCCATCTCGGCGACGGCGTCGCGCCCGGGAAAATCGGCTTCCGCGACACCCATACCGCGCAGGAATGCGGTGCGAAGCGCCATGTCGGCGTGCTGCCTCGCAGGCGGCTGGCGAGCGGGGCTGGCGGCTGCGCCTGCTCGCATCGGGGGAGGGGCATCTGCCCCTCGCACGGGCACGTCCCAGGGATGGGCCGCTTGCTGTGGCTGGGCGTCGCGCTCGCGCTGCCCGGTTGAGCTGGCGCCGCTTCCCGGGTTGGGCGCTGCGGCTGGACCAAAACCGAAGTCGTCGTTGAATTCCGGCAGCTTTGCCGTCGCAGGCTCCGTAGCGCCGTTGGGGAACGACACCGACTCGAGGCCAAATGGGTCTGTCTGCTTGGGTGCGCTGGCTGGTTCTGGATAGTTTGCGGTGCCTTTGGATACTGGTGTTGCGATCGGATCGAGGCTGAACGGGTCGTCGAAAGCAGGCGAGCTGCGCTGTCTGGAATTGGCGCGTTCGAACGCACCCGGGATCGGCTGCTCGAAAGGGTTCGGCAGCTCGGCTGGACGTGGCCGCTGCGGCTCTTCTTCCACGGCGGCTGAAAAGAAATCGTCACGGCCGATGCTGACCGGCGCCCGAGACGCCGGCGGTGAGCGCTCCGGAACCGGCGCTGCGGCTGCTGCTGTGGCTTGGGCACTCGACGTCTGCAGATCGACATGCACGATGTAATCGCCCAGTCTCAGCCGCATGCCATTGCGAAGACGCGTCGACTTGCCGACGCCGAGCGGGCTGTCGGAGTCGTCTATGAACAATCCGCTGCTCGATGTATCGGTGACGAAATATCCGTCGCGCCCACCGCTGATCCTGCAATGGGCGCGCGAAACGAACATGTCGGGATCGTCGATCTGCCAGCCGGCGTCCGCGCTGCGGCCGATCACCAGTTCCCCCTCGTCAAGCCGGGTCTGCCGTACCGCCTGGGTGCGTGGCCCTTGCTCCAGCGTCAGCAGCAGACTCATGCCGCGACCTCCGCCCCTTCCTGCCGCCAGCCGACTAGTGTCCGCAGCCGCATGTCGTCAGCATCGCCCCTTTCAGCGGGCCGCGCAAGCCACGCGGTCCGGGCGAGTTGCACGGTTCCGATACGCGGCGGCGGAACGGCATCGCGCGCCAGCACGATGCGCAGATCGACGTCGAGCGATGCGCCGACCATGTCCCTAACGGCTTGCTTGAACAATTTGAGGCGTTGACCGCCCGGCAGGAACGCCTTGAACTCCTCATAGCCCAGCGGGCCGACGCGGAGCTCGATCCTGCTTTGACGGTTGAAGACGCGCGGACCGATCGTCGCTCCCCGACCGAGCCCTGCGTAGGCTTTGCCAACGCGGGTCTGGAGCGCGGCTGGTATGGTCATCCAGGCAGCGATGAACTCCCTGATCTGGACCGGCACCTTGAACGCCTCAGCCAGGAACAATGTCAGCCGCTCGGGGCCGTCGACCTGATTGGCAAGCGAAGCGGCCTGGCGCAGCTTCACTGCGTCCAGTTCGGGGTTGTAGGTGCCGGGAAGCCCTATTCCCGCCATGGCTTCAAGCATGGCGCGAACGCGCCCGCCTACCGGGCGCTCGACCTGAACCGCCGGATGCGCATCCGCCCAGGCCCTGTAATACAGCGCAATCATGCGGTTCTGAAGAATGTTGACGAAGTCCATGAACGTTGTGTCGCTGGTCTGCTGCGCATCGGCGCCGGTGAACCAGCGTTGCGACAGGCGATCGAGTACCCAGCGCGTCAAATGCAGGGGCATCGGACCTTCAGGCCCCATCAGACCGATGTTTGCGACCGTGACCCGAGCGGGCGCTTTGTCAGTCGCTTCGCGGAATTCTGCCAAGTCCTTGGCGAAAAAGCTGAGACGGACATGCTGCCCGAGCCGCGACGGCTCGCGCTCCGGCGGGCCGGAATAGCCGAACAGCCCGCCTCTTCGTTCGAGTCGCCGCAACAACTCGAAGAAGTCGAATGCATCCGACAGCTCTTCGGACCGGCCAGGCTTGTCTAGATCAGGTAGCGATTGCCGGGCGTCATGGGCCATGGCACATCCTCCTGCTTCTGCAGCAGCCATGTGCGGGTTCGCACAAAGCCGTTTATTCCGGCATGACGGGCAAACAGCCGTGCCAGCAAGGCCGAAAGCAGCAAGGTGCTCTGCCCCGCCAGAACCGATTGATCGACATGCAATGTCACCTCCGTGCCTCGTCCGAAGCACATCGGCCCATCGATCTGCAGCCGTTCGATGACCGACCGGGAGTCGATGCGCACGATCGAGTGCACATTGCGGGCGAGGCTCGGGTCTCCCCTGTCGGCGTAAAGCTCAAGCAGCGCATGCAGCGGATCGACGCCGCGGCCTTCTTTTGCAAGGCTTAGAAAGTTGAGCGCGAGCTGCGCTACAAGGCGCCAGGCGAGATTGTCGGCTCGCGATTCACCCGCCGCGCCCGCCGGCAGCGCTGCGGGGATGGCTGGGCGAGGCGGGCGCAATGCGCCGAGAAGCCGGATCGTCTCGACCGGATCGCCGGCTTCCAGAGTCAAGGTAGGGTTGTCGTCAAGAATCGGCAGATCGCGGTTGGTGCAGAGCGCCACGACGTCGACGCGCTTCAGCGGCCGGTTCGGAGGACTTTCCGCGGGACGCGAAATCGCCAGGAAAACGTCGTCGCCCGTGTATGAAGTACGGGTGAGGCCGTCGCGCCGTTCCTCCTCCGTCGGGCGGCGTGGGCGCCGTTCGGTGGAATAAACCCAACCGCTACCGCGGTTCTGTCCCAGGCTGAAGAGCTCCGGGATTGCGGCGTCGCTCCCCTCGCTGTCGGCGTCCTCGACGCGGATAACCCGATAGATTTCGAAGTCCCGCGCTCGCGTGCGGTCGGCATGCAGCACCTGCCGCGTCTTGCGTGGATCGAGCTCGACGACGTTGCACTCACGTTCAAACAGATTGATGATCGGCGTTGCGAAAAGTTCAAAATCGGCCGCCGTCACATCGGCAACTTCAGGCACCGGACGCCTGAAGATGAAGATTATCTCGAGTTCGGCTGTGCATGTGCGCACGATGGGCTGCAATCCCGAAACCCGAGCATAATGAAAGCGCTCCGGCATCATGAAATATTCGCGCAGAAGACGGTACCCTTCGAAGGTCGGACGTGTACGAGGCATCAGCGCCTCGTCATCGTTGATGCCGACCATTTCAGGTACCGGCAACGGCGATATCGGGTTGGCCTTGCCTTCCGGCCGTGCACCAACGGCCGCGCAGGCGCCGAAAATCGCGTCGAAAAGCAGTGGTGCCTTGGTGCGCGCGGAAAAGTAGAGATCAAGCCGGTCGAGCGACAGTTCGTCGAGCTTGCCTTTTCCGGTACGAGCCAGCGTGATGCGAAGCGCCGCCTCGCCATCCACACCGCCGATCCGCGCGATGCCGGCTGCAGCCAAGGCGCTGCGATCCTGAAAATAGCCGACCGAGGTGATGGCAATCGGCCACAGCGTGATGTCCTGGGCGGTGGTGAACGTGCAACGCGTCGACAGGCCTGGCTGGAGGCTGGAAACCAGACGCGTATTGCGTTTGACGACATGGCCCCCAATCATTGTCTGGACCTGCTGGCCGGGTTTGAACACCACCACGGCCGTTGCCGGCGCCGGCGTGACAAGATCGGGATAGAGAACATCAAGGACGGCGCGCGAGAAACGCGAGCGTTCCGCATCGACCTTGAGTCGGGTCCGCGCGGCCAAAAAAGCAACGCCGTCAAGCAGCCGCTCGACGTAAGGGTCCGGACAGGGGACCGTATCGAGTGAAAGGTTGCGCGCCACCGCGGGATGCATGTCGGCAAATTCTGCCGCGAGCGCTCGGATATGGGTCAGTTCCTCCTCGTAATATTCTACGAAGACCCGGTCCATCTCAGGCTTCCCTAAATTCGGTCCGAGCCAAGCCGTTATCGAGATTGATCGTGGTGCGCAGGCGCATGCGTTCGGGCGTGGGCGTCATGATCAACACCGCATCTATCTCGATCCTGAGGCCCACGGTTTTGTCGCCAAGGGTTACGGTAACCTTTGTTGCACTGTCCTTGAGACGCGGCTCGAAGGTGGCAAGCACCGAGCGGATCTCGCGCGCAAGGGCCTCGCGATCAAAGTCGCGGGAAGAACGGCCCGAGAAGGAAGGCACTCCGTAATTGACGACGCTGCGACGCACCTCCGGAAAATCGGCGAGCGACGGTGGGTTGTCCGTTGCCTGTTCGCTTTCAAGGTCGGAAAGCAGCGGAACGGCCTCGAAGCGCTCGGTATTGAACAAAGCCTCGACATCGCGCCGCACGGCTTCCTTGAGCACACGCGCCGACACCACCACGCCGCGGCTTTCGATTTCAGCGCGGTGCTGGCTCTGAAAGGCCAGGCGATGCAGACGCCGCTTCTGGTCGGCCGTCAACTCCGCGTCGGCGTCGATGAGCCGCGCGCTGGCCGCAACAAGATTGTCCAGCCGCTCCGCGCCAAGCTCGTCCTGCAGTGCCTGGCGCAGCCCGTCTATCTCGGAGGTCATACCCGGCAGATCGTTTACGAGGCGGTCCCATAGAGAGGGCTGGACGGCTTCGCGCTTTGCTCGCGAGCTGCCGCTACCCAGCGACTTGTCCGCGCCGGGCCGCCGGGCCTCACTTGCCGACATAGACATCCATTTCGATTTCGTCGTTGTCGTCGTAGACGAACTTTATTTTCTTGTAGGCAAAGCTGACCTCTTCCTCGATCAGGTCTTCCTCATCCTCGGCCTGCGACATGTCGTATTCCATGATCGAGGCGTCGGTGAGTGTGACGACCAGGTAATCCTTGGTCTCGCCATCAATGGTCCGCCGTGCCGAAAACACGACTTCGTCCAGGGCCTTGTTTTCGAACAGCGCCTTTTTCAGGTAGGGCGAGGACTTGTCATAATGCTTGGTGAACTTGATCATACCCAAGGATACACGACCGCGGCGCGAGAGCGAGTTTGGATCATAGGGTGCGATCATCTTGTAATCGACGCCATGGATTTCGATTTCGTCCTCATGGCCATCACGAGTGCTTGGACCTTTGATATCCGGAACCTTTAGAAAGCCATCAATCTTCGTATTTGTGGGCATTGTCTTTCTCCACCGCTTTCAAAAACCAAGATGTTGTTGCTGCAAATCAAGTCTTTACGGACGGAAGTTCCGAAACCAGCCGGAGCGAGGCATTGATACCCTCCAGCTGATAATGCGGGCGCAGATAGAAGCGGGCATTGTAGTAGCCTGGGCGTCCCTCCACGCTGTCCACCTGAACCTCGGCGGCGGCGAGCGGGCGCTTGGCGCGCGCCTTGTCATCGGCAAACGCCGGGTTGGCCAGCACATACCGGTTGATCCATTCGGTCAGCCAGATCTGCATGTCGGAGCGCTCCTTGAACGAACCGACCTTGTCGCGCGCGATCGCCTTGAGGTAGTGGGCAAAGCGCGAGACCGGGAAAAGGTAGGGCAGGTTGGCGCTCAGCCGCTCGTTGGCCTGCGCATCGGGGTCGACCAGCCGTCCCGCCCTTGTCTCGTCGTCCTGCAGCGAATGGGCGCCAATGAAGGCGGCGAGATCGGTGTTTTTTCGATGCAGGATGGGCATCAGGCCGAGCTTGGCCAGCTCCGCCTCGCGCCGGTCGTCGATGGCGACCTCCGTCGGACATTTCATCGCTATCGAGCCATCATCGGTCGGGAAGCTGTGCACTGGCAGGTTGAGGACCGTGCCGCCATTTTCGACGCCGCGGATCTGCGTACCCCAGCCATAGAGCTTGTGGCTGCGGTTTATGTTCACGCCCATCGGGAAGGCAGCGTTCATCCAGACATATTTATTGTGGTCGCCATGCACCTCCTCCTCGAAGGTGAAGCCCTTCACCGGAACGGTATCGGTGCCATACGGCAGCCGCGCCAGAACGCGAGGCATGGTCAGGCCGATGTAGCGTGCATCCTCGCTCTCGCGCAGCGACTGCCAGGAGGCATAGGCGGGGTTGGAGACGATCTGCTGCAGGTCCTGCGGATTCGGCAATTCCTGCCAGCTATCCATGCGGAACAGGCGAGGCGAGGCAGCTGCGATAAAAGGCGTGTGCGCTGAGGCGCAGATGCCGGAGATGTTGCGCAGCAGACCGACGTCGCGCGGGTGGTTGGAGAATTCGTACGCACCGATCACACAGCCGATCGGCTCGCCGCCAAGCATCGAATACTCGTCCGTGTAGACTTTCTTGAAGATCGGGCTCTGATCCCACATCTGGCCCTCATAATCCTCAAGCGTGTCGGCCAGCTGCTCCTTGGAGATGTTCATCACCCGGATCTTCAGCTTCTGATCCGTCTCGGTATTGTTTACGAGATACCACAGGCCACGCCATGTGCCCTCCATTTCGCGCACTTCCGGCGCGTGCAGGATCTCGTTGACCTGTTCGGAAAGCATCTTGTCGATTCCGGCAATCAGCGACTTGATCGACTTGATCGCATTCGACGAGATGGTCGTGGTATCGGAACGTGTCTGCGCTGCAAGTGCGAGATTGCGCACCAATTGCTGCAGCTTTTCGCTGTCGTCCTTCTTGACCTTGAAATCCTTCTCGAGGAGTCCGCTGAATTCTCCAAGATCAATGGTTTCCGCCTCGGCGACGGCGGCGGTTTTTTGCTGTTCGGCCATGGTCATTCCCCTGCCTTGTCGTCCGCCAGTGCCTGGCTGGCGATCTGGCCAAGAAGCGGTTCATTGTTCAGCAGTTGCGCAATACGCTTTTCGGCGTCGACGCGCCCGTCCATGAAGCCGAGAAGTTCCTCGAGTTGGCGGCGCATCTTGAGGATTTCGGCCAATTGGGGCACCTGCTCGGCAATCTTGTCCGGCGCAAAATCGCCCATCTTGGTGAAGGTGAGGTCGAGCGCCAGCTCCTCGTCCCGCTCGGCGCCTTCGGCCTGGGGCAGCGTATTCTTCACGCGGGCTTTCACGCGTGGTCCAAGTGCCTCCATGAAACGCGGGAAACGGTTCGCATCGGTCTCGACAAGGGAGCGGTCCAGTATCGACTTCGACGCTTCCTTGGTCTGCGAAGCGCCTGAAAGGTCCGCCATGACGGCCATGACGAACGGCAGCTCGATTGTCGTTGGACTGCCATAGGTTTCCACGTCATAGGCGATCTGCACCCGCGGCGCGCGATTTCGTTCGATGACCTTGGCTTTGCTTTCGGCTGGCATTGCTTGCTACCTTTCATCCTTCTGAGCCGTCTTCTTGGCATCGGGAACGCCGGCAAGAAGCCGGAACTCCTTCAATCCCGACGGGGCGAGATCTTCCATCAGTTCTACAAAATCCATATGCACCATCCGGCGCACACGGCGGGCGAGGTGGGGAATCGGGCTCGACGGTTCGGTGCGGTCATAAAAGGCGACTACGAGGTCCAGGCATTTCACCACGTCGTCGCGCGATGAAATCCTGTCAGGGAGTCGGGTGCTCGAGTCCGCGCAGCCAGCCACACTTGCCATTGCATCGGCTCCATGACCGTTTCGGGCAGGCATTACCGGTTCTGCAAGCGAAGGGGACGGCTTTGCCGAGCCATTCGCCATCGCGCCGGCAGCCGAGTTGCGCTCGAGGGTTGTCAACAAACGCTGCAGGAACCGTTTTAATTCCGGAATGGTGGTCCCGCCGCTGCCTTCAAGGCGAGCGTTGAGGGCTGTCTCGACGGCTTCCAGTGCCGCGACCGCCGCGCGCGCATTGGCGATAAGCGACTGCATTTCCTCATTGGCTTGATCCGCCTGTGCCGCGCACCCGGCACGGACCCGATTCAACAGTTGTCCGTGCGCACTGACAAGCGCTGCCTTTTCGGCCGCATTCAATCCTGACGCTGCTTCTTGCAGCATGACGCGGTCGTCGAGCGCAGCGTGTTCCAGGTCGCGTCCGCTGATCGGCCCGATCGAGCGTGGCGCAAAGAAAGTCATTTGCCGCAGGTTGGCCAGCAGCCCGTCCTGACCATTTTGAAGTTCGAGCAGCGCGTTGATGCGGCGCAAGGCGGCCTCGCGAGGCGACGTGTTGGGGCGCAGCGCCGGGTGCATGGTTTCCCAATGCAGGTCGAACGTCCGCCCAATAAGCGTCAGACCCTGCGCCAACCCGGCCAGTCCCTGCTCGTTGGCCAGTGCGCGTGTGACAATTACAATCAGGCGCAAGTCGCGGCCACGCGCGCGCAATTCCTCAGCCTTGGTGAGCACTGCTGGCCAGTCAACGGGAATGGTGCTTTGCGAGACCGGCCTGTTGTTGCCGTCATGGACAACCTTGACCTGGGGCTCCGTCAGGCGCTCCAGTTCGTGAAACGCCGGATCGTTACGCAAATCCTCTCCCGACGGATTTTCACCGTCGAGCGGAGCAAGCCAGAGTGCGACGTCGATCACACCGATCCCCCAGTCGCCGGCCCTGAGGCCGACCTGCCCCTACGTTATCACACGGTTGCGCTTTTCCACAATTCAGCGAGTGCGGAAAAATTAACAAAAGCTAATGCAGCCTTGTCTTGATTGTGGAATCCGAAAGGCGTGATTGCCGAGCCCTGGACCGGAAATGTCGTGCCTGGGATCTCAGGCTCGTGGTTGTTTGCAGCCGGCGATGCAGGATCTTCCACCAATGATGGGAGCCCGCATAAACGGGGATCGAAACCTTTGTTCATCCCGCACTTTGTCAAGCGGCTGCTTATGTGGCAGGTTATCCACTTGCAGAGTGCAGGAGCACGTTCGATGGAACAGCGCCGGTCATCGCAGAGTTTCAAGCGCAAGGAACTGGTCGGCAAGCTCAATCCTCTAGGGTTGCGCGCCTTCAAGGCAGCGGCCGACAGCGCCAAGCTGCGCGGCAATCCTTACGTCGAACTCGTCCACTTCATTGAGCAGCTCGTGCTCTCCGACCGCTCGGATGTGCAAATGATGATCGCCGATGCGGGACTGGATGCGAGCCGACTTACGGCCGATATGACGCGCGCGGTGGACAAACTGCCTTATGGCGCAACCTCGATCGAAGAGTTTTCGGACCATATCTTCCACGCCATCCAGGAGGCATGGAATCTGGCAACACTGGAATTCGGCGTGGAGGAGGTTCGCAGCGCACATGTTCTGCTTGCTTGCCTGAAGACACCGGTACTGGAAGGCCTGCTGTCGAAGATCAGCGGCGAGTTCGACAAAATTGACGCCGACGCCGTAGTGGCGCGCTTCGCCGATATCACGGAGGGCTCACTCGAAGCCGGCGCTTCGCCTACGGTCGCCGCGGCAGAGGCGCCGCGGCGGGTTCCGGGGGGGGATTCGGCACTGGCCAAATATGCCACCGACCTGACTCAGCGCGCCCGCGACGGAAAGATTGATCCGGTCGTCGGCCGCGATCCGGAGATCAGGCAGATTGTCGACATACTGATGCGGCGCCGCCAGAACAACCCGATCCTGACCGGGGAGGCGGGTGTCGGCAAGACCGCAGTCGTGGAGGGTTTTGCTCTGCGCATCGCCAAAGGCGATGTGCCGCCCCCACTGCAGGGAGTGAGCGTGCGCATGCTCGACGTTGGATTGATGCAGGCAGGCGCTAGCGTAAAGGGTGAATTCGAAAAGCGGCTGAAGGCCGTAATCGACGAAGTTCAATCCTCTGAAGCGCCGGTCATCCTCTTCATCGACGAAGCTCATACCCTGATCGGTGCCGGTGGTGCTGCCGGAACCGGCGACGCTGCCAATCTGCTCAAGCCGGCGCTGGCGCGCGGCGAACTTCGCACGATAGCGGCAACGACCTGGTCGGAATACAAGCAGCACATCGAAAAAGACCCGGCACTGACCCGCCGCTTCCAGGTGATAAAGATCGACGAGCCTTCGGAATCGGTTGCCATCCTCATGTTGCGCGGCGTAGCCGGCGTTCTCGAACAGCACCACGAAGTGCAGATATTGGACGAGGCGATCGACGCGGCGGTCGCCCTGTCGCATCGCTACATCCCGGCGCGCCAGTTGCCGGACAAGGCGGTCAGCCTTCTCGACACCGCCTGCGCGCGTGTCGCCGTATCGCAGCACGCCACGCCGGCCGAGGTCGAGGACATCATGCGCCGTCGTCAGGCGCTGGAGGTCGAGCGCGGCATTATCGGCCGCGAGGCTGCAATCGGCATCGAAGTGGCTGAGCGGCAGGCACGGGTCGAGGCTGGGCTTGCTGAGACCGAACGCACGCTAGTAGCCGCGCAACAGCGCTGGGAGCGCGAAAAGGCGCTGGTGGCCGAGATACTCGAACTGCGCGCCAGGCTACGCGGTGACGGCGTGCCTCTCGATGCCGTGAAAGGGCAGGAGGCCGCCACTGAGACAGAGAGCGTGGACCTGCCGGAGACCGAACGGTCCAACGCCGGGACGAAGGTTGCGGCGGGAGGCGGTACTTCTCCTCCCGATCCGGCTGCCGATCTCGCTCGGCTGCGCGAACTGATGAGCGAACTGGCCGAGGCGCAAGGCGAAACACCGCTGATCCTGCCATCGGTCGACCGCAACGCCGTGGCGGCGGTGGTCCAGGACTGGACGGGCATCCCGACGGGGCGGATGCTGTCGAGTCAGACCGAGAAGGCGCTGCGGCTCGCGGCCACTCTGTCCGAGCGCGTTGTCGGACAGGATCACGCCATGGAGATGATCGCCAAGCGCGTGCAGACCAGCCGCGCCGGTCTCGGCGCTCCGGAAAAGCCGGTGGGTGTATTTCTGCTTTGCGGCCCCTCGGGCGTCGGCAAGACCGAAACCGCCTTGGCACTGGCCGAAACGCTTTTCGGCGGAGAGCAGAACCTGATCTCGATCAACATGTCTGAATTCCAGGAGGCGCATACGGTCTCTACCTTGAAGGGCGCGCCGCCCGGCTATGTCGGCTACGGCAAGGGAGGAATTCTCACCGAGGCCGTGCGACGCAAACCCTATTCGGTGATCCTGCTCGACGAGGTCGAGAAGGCGCATCCAGACGTGCACGAAATCTTCTTCCAGGTCTTTGACAAAGGGATGATGGACGACAGTGAAGGTAGACGCATCGATTTCAAGAACACGCTGATCCTTCTTACGTCGAATGTCGGCTCCGAAGTGATTATGGACCGGACAAGGAATGGCGCGGTCCGGGCAGGGCTCGACGAACTGGACACCGCATTACGCAGCCCATTGCTGAAAGTCTTCCCTGCGGCCTTTCTCGGCCGGGTGGTGACCATCCCCTACTTTCCGCTTTCGGATTCGATGATCGAAGCGATCACCCGTCATCAGTTCGCCAAGATTGCTCGCCGGCTGCGCGCGACCAACGATGCGGAATTGGTAATCGGCGACGGTGTAATGGATCTGGTCAAGACCCGCTGCACGGAGATCGAATCCGGCGGCAGAATGATTGACGCCATCCTAACCAACACGCTTCTTCCGGAACTGAGCCGCGGCGTGCTGAACCGGTCGCTCACGGGCGAAAAGATGACGAAGGTCACGGTTGGCGCCTCAGGCCAAGGGTTTACCTATTCCTTCGAATAGGCCAGGCGAATTATGGCGGCCCCTTTCGGCCGATTACTGCATTGAGCTGACGTCCGCTAATTGATACCTGCGGCTTGCACGCGCTCAGCTCGCTATCCGAGGACAATCATCGCCGCCATCGCCCGCAGTTCTGCCTGCTGGAAAAGCGCGCAGCCGACCGGCGAGCGAGATGCGGTGCATAGCAGAGGACACATGATGACTTTAGCAATCTCGCCCTCGGAAGCTGAATTTTCGTATGATGACTTCGATTTTATCTTGCGCCGGGTGTATGCGACGTCATGGCCCGCAAAAGTTGGAGGACCCATGCAGCAGGTCGAACATCGAACGTCCCGCAGGTCGTTCGTTTCGGAGGCGCAGATGCGCTGCGTGACCAGATCGAAGCAGGCTTCTACGCGCCTGGTGACAAATTGCCGACAGAACCCAGCGCTTATCTAGCACGCGTTCACATCCTCGGCGGACAGGTTGGGAGCCTCAAGGCGCTCGGGCCTTGTCTTGACCGCTTGGTAGCGATCACCAACGGCACGGAGCGATGAGCGTCAGCCGGCGCTCCAAAGCCGCCACAAACAACTGGCGCGAGGCGCCAGCGTCACTTCGGATCGCCGCCACCTCGGCGTGAAGGACGGTGAGGTTCACCCCGGTCGAAGTCGAATGAGAAATGCTTCCGCATCTTCGCCGGCGCTACCGAGTTCGGCGCCGCATGGAAGAAGACCTCGCGCGCGGGCCGCGACTATCACTCGGTCAAGCTCGACGATCCGAGCTTCCCCGCTCCGATCTATGCGAGCCTGGTCGAAACCGAGACCGAGGGCGAGTTCTCCCTCATCTGGTCCGCCCCACCGCAGAGTCATCCGCCCAAACGGAGCACCGCCGCAAAAGGCGGGGCTTCGCCATGTTCAGGTCCGCTGCTGACTAGCACATACGTTGGGTGCAGCACTCTAAGCTTTAAGGGGTGCCTTGCGCGCCTTCCTCACCGGCGACTTGATTGCGGTTGTCGCTGCCGCGGTGCGAACAGCTCGTTTTGGTTTTTCTGCCGCAGCTATTGCTGGCACTGCTGCCTTGCGCCCCAGGCCTATCGATTTTGCCAGGGCCGAGCGGGTAGCCGTGTAGTTCGGCGCCACCATCGGATAATCCGAGGGCAGGTTCCATTTCTGGCGGTATTGGTCAGGGCTCAGATTGTAATGCGTCCCAATATGACGCTTCAAGGATTTGAACTTCTTCCCGTCTTCCAGGCAGATGATGAAATCCGGTGTCACCGATTTCTTAATCGACACCGCGGGCTCCAGTTTGACTGCGGCCGGAGCCACGGGCTTGCCGACCCCTTGCAAAGCGGCATGGGTGTCCCCGATCAGCTTCGACAACTCGCCGACCGGCAGAGGATTGTTCGAAACATAGGCGGAAACGATGTCGGCGGTAATTGCTACGAGATCAGCCTGGTCGTTTTGGTCTGGAGAAACCGTCATCGAGCTTTCCTCTTGTCTAATGGCGCGCGTTGAAATGGATGAGCTGTTTATTGCCAACCAGGCAAACAATTCGTTATTCCGCAACAAACCCTTTTCCCCACAAATATCAAGCCGGCAAGCTTCGCTTTCATCGCCTCCAGACAAGCTTGGACGCGCTCGATGGCGACAGCCGTGCTGGTCGGGAATACTGAAAGCGAGCAGCGGCTTCGGACAGCGCTGCCCTATTCCGTGCGTACGGCACGCCGAGCATGGCCGGGGCGCTGGCCCGCGAGCGACGGATCATCAGCGCGACGATCGCCGCAACATAGGGCATCATCAACATATATTGGTAGGGAATGGCTATGCCGATGCCTTGGATTTGCAATTGCAGCGCGTCGAGGAAGGAAACACTAGTGCCGCTACCAAATCGGGTAGGGCCGCCACAGGCCGGCGATGAGGATGATGATCGCCAGCCAGCCGCGTCCGTTGGTCATGTCCGGCACGAAACGCGCCGCTTGGCCGACAGAAAGAAACGCCTGCCAGCCCCGCCATCAGGCCGCCGAAGACCACGGCAGCATACTGGACCGGTGCAGAGGCATCTCCATGGGATATTTTCGCGCACCTACGCTCACATATACCGGATAGTTATAGCGAACTCGTGCACGGTGCCTGCCGTCATCTTCATACCTGATGGCGCCGTTCGCGTCCGTCTCGACCAGGCCAATAGCGACGTCAAAGTCATAGTCCCCATATAGCGAGACATTGTTGTTCACGACGCTGAGCTGGACCGACGTGGCATCTGGCTTGGCTATGAGGCTCTGACGCTCTACTCGCAAATGTTGGACTCGAGGACGCGGCGCCGCCTCGGAAGAGGTAGGCCCACTACCGACGATGATCTTCCGAGGTTCGTCGAACGAGCGCTTAGAACAGGACCACCCTTGCCGTAGGTGTGGGAGGTTGAAGGCCTGCAAGGCCCTGGGCGGCTTCTCGACCAATATGGGCATTTGGAATTCGATAAAGGACAGCCGGCCAAGGCCAGAGCTCCGTAGCATGCACCCGCACTCCAAACACAGCCATCGCATTAAGACGCAGGCCGAATAAATTTTCACCAATATTCCGGACTGAGCGGCTAAGCAACGGTGGAGCAACCGTACGTTTGTTACATCCAATTGAAGCCAATCGGGAATAGTCCCAGCGGGGCGTGTCTTTGGGGATGGATTGGATGAGCAATGCGCAACGGGTAACTCCAGTTCTAGAACAAGCATCGCTGCACTTCTAAATAGGGCCGAGTATGGCGACACAGTTTCGATGAAAACGGCACTGAAGCAAATTAGGCAGGCTCCGCCTTGTTTGGTCGCATCCGACGAAGAGCTAACCGAGGCGATCGTCGAAGCAGCTGCCATGGGCCTGTCTCAATGAGTGGCATATTATCCTGGCGATTTGGCCTTGTTGAAACAGAGGTCTTTCATCGTGTCTGCGCCGAGGCCGGTATCTCGGTTAGTAGCCAGCAAGCGGAGCGCCTGAGCATGACCGCAGTGGCACTCTTCTCGGACGGCGAGTTCGACGAGGCTGTTCTTTATGAACGCCTTCGGCTTGTTGCCGGCTCTCTGCCGAGAAAGGACCAAGCATGACTCCCATCATCGGGAAGCCCTAGCGAGCGTTGTCGGTCGATATGACCTTGTCGATCGAAACGTGGGCGACAGGACAAGCGATCCCGCAGCAATACTGTGAGGCGAAGGGTTTGCTGCCTTTGCCGAACTTCCCTGCGCGCCGGTGTTCCACCGCGGAAAAAGCCCGCCGCACGGTTGGGTGCGGCGGAGCCGGACGGGCGCTGTTGCACCAAGCTGGGGACTAGGTGGGCGGGCTTGCCAGGTGCGCGCGAGCCGTAGACAAACTTAGGCGCATGAGTTGGCCATACGTCTAGTAACCGCCAGTTGGACTGGCCCGAAATCAGATTTCCACTGTCAAGGGACAGGACAGTTCCCGGAGCCCTGCCCGACGGGATCGACGCCGGCTGCATCCGACCGGTTCAGATCAGAGCCGTGCACACGTCATGAACAGGCAAACCCGCGCACCCCTGTGAGGTACGAACCGCCGCTGGTTTCCATAACGACGCTACACGTCTCGGGTCTTGATACCTGCGTGCGGGGAGCTGTGCAAAGATCCGTTCTCGGGGCGCTCACGCTATATCCTTCAGCGTGTCGAGCGGCCCTTTCAAAGCGGACCTCGGTTGGATCAACTCCGGCGCAATCAGGAAAATCTGCGGGGCCGTCGGCGGTTCATTGACCAGTTCGAACGCTTTCGCAATCATCGCCTCAAAATTCTGCCGCACCATGATTACGGGGAAGGGCAGGAAAGAGGCGAATGGGTCATAGTCGTAGCAACCGACGACAAGCTCGCTAAACATCTCCGCCGGCCGGCCCGCCATGAAACGCAGCAGACCCTCCATATTGATCGACGAATTGATGAACAATGCGCGCGGCAGCTTGCCACGGCGTTGGCAAAATGCCTCGAAGGCACGCAACGTTATCTCGGGCGAATAGCCGGAGGACTGTACTCCGTCATCAGGGTCGGCGCCCAACAGTGCCTTTTTGGTCGCATGGAAAGCGGCGATGCGTTCGCGGCTTGCGTGGTCGTTGCGGCCGCCAAACAGAAACAGCTCGTCCGGCCGCAGGGGGTCATCATTGCCGAATTGGCGGATGATTGCCTCCGTCAGCATCCGCGCGCCCTCATAGTTGTCGCTGATCACCGAATGCGCCTTTGCTCCCGGCAGGTCGATGTTGACATGCCTCAGTCCCGCCGCCTCGCAGACCTCGTGCACGCCGTCCGGATCGGTGGCGCCGACGATGAAGAGCTGGTCGATTGAGTAGGAAATCAGCGTCTCCGCGGTCCGCCGTTCCTCTTCCGGGTCGCGGCTGGCACTGACCACGACCGGGCATTGACCGCGGCTGCGCACATGTCCCTCAAATGTCTGCGCCATGGAGGAGAAGTAGCGATTGTCGTGGATGGGCAGCATCAGGCCGACCAGGCCCGATCGCGACCGTCGCAAGCCTCGCGCCTGCAGATTGGTGGTGTACTGGTGGCGTTCGGCGAGGCTGAGAATTGTTTCCGCCGTGCTTTCTTTGATGCGGCGCTTGCGCCAAGTGCCATTCAGCACCGCGCTCACGGTCGACGGCGAACTGCCCGATAGCACGGACAGATCATAGATCGTCGCCTTCTTCTTGACCTGCTGATCCATGTGGCCCTCCGGAGGGTCTCTTTAGAGCAATATCCCGCTGGAGCAATATCTCCCTCGACGAGCGCATCTTGATGCAAGATAGTTTTTGCACCATCGATTGTGCAAGCACAAATCGGTGGCGGACGTATGTTCCCTTTGGGAACGCTATGGGAGGAGTACAGATGAAAAAAATCATGATCGCGGCGCTCGCCGCGACCCTTATGGTTGGCGGATCAATCGCTGCCATGGCTCAGCAGGCCGGCAAAGTCGGCGTCGTCGTCAAGATCGGCGGCATTCCCTGGTTCAACGCAATGGAGGCGGGGATCAAGGAGCGCGGCCAGAAGCTCGGCGTCGACGCATTCATGGTTGGCCCGACTAGTGCCGATCCGGCACTGCAAGTTCGCGCCATCGAGGATCTGATCGCACAGGGCGTCAAGGTCATAGGTGTCGTGCCGAATGACGCGAAGGTGCTTGAACCTGTCCTGCAGAAGGCGAAGGACGCCGGCATCATCGTCATCACGCATGAATCGCCCGGCCAGAAGGGCGCCGACTGGGATTTCGAACTCGCGTCCGCGACCGGCTTCGGCGAGGCTCATGCCAAGCTCTTGGCGGACAAGATGGGCGGCAAAGGTGAATATGCAGTCTTCGTTGGTTCGCTGACGGTGCCGCTGCACAATGCCTGGGCCGATGCGGCAATCGCGTATCTGAAGAAGAACCATCCGGACATGAAGCTTGTCGGCGATCGTTATGGCGTCGCCGAGGATGTGGACAAGAGCCGCAGCACTGCACTTGACCTGATTTCCGCCAATCCCGGCTTGAAAGGCTTCCTTGCCTTCGGCAGCCAAGGCCCGATCGGCGCTGGCCGCGCAATCGAAGAGCGCCGGAAGGTGGGCCAGATATTCGTGCTCGGCCCATTCTCGCCGGGGCAGGGACAGAAGCTCATCAAGAGCGACGCGATCTCCGGCGGCTTCATGTGGAATCCGAAGCAGGCGGGTGAGGTTTTCGTCACGCTGGCCGACCAGCTCATGAAGGGCAAAGAAGTCAAGGATGGCGATACGATCGAAGGGCTGGGGACAGTCAAGCCCGACTTCGAAAACCATAACATCATCGTCGATCAGCTGGTCCCGATCAACAAGGACACTGTCGACGGCCTTGCGGCGATGGGCCTGTAAAGCCTCGCAAGGCTGTGGCAGCCGGGCTGGCCTCGAGCCGGCCCGGCTGAGGATGTGTCAACGCGATTAGATCCAGGTTCAACTCGATGGCTGATCAGGCACCCGATGGCTCCGCGTCACGGCCGCTGCTATCGCTCCGAAATGTCAACATGACGTTTGGCGGCGTCAAGGCGCTGAAGAATGTCAGCTTCGAGGTTCTGCCGGGCGAGGTGCATTGCCTCGCCGGCGAGAACGGTTCAGGCAAGAGCACGCTGATCAAGGTCATCACTGGCGTGTACAGGCCCGAGGCCGGCGCCGAGATCGACTATGACGGCCAGAGCTACGCCCATATGTCGCCGGTGACGGCGCAGGCCGGCGGAATTCAGGTCATCTGGCAGGACCTCGCCCTGTTCCCCGAGATGACCGTCGCCGAGAACATCGCGTTCCAGACTGTCATCGGCCGCTGGCCGCGACTGGTGAACTATGCCGAAATGCGGCGTGTCGCGACCAACGCCTTGCAACGTCTTGGTGTTACCCTCGATGTCGATCTCGCACTCCACAATTTTCCAATCGCACAGCGGCAGATCGTAGCTATAGCGCGCGCGCTCGTCGGCGAAGCGAAGCTTGTCTTCATGGACGAGCCGACGGCCTCGCTCACCCAATCTGAAACCGACTATCTGCTGGACATTGTGCGCAATCTGTCGGCGTCGGGCGTTGCCGTTGTGTTCGTCAGTCATCGCCTGGCGGAGGTTCTCGAAATCTCCAGCCGTGTGACGGTGCTGCGCGACGGCGCCTTGGTTGGCGTGTATCCGACCAAAGGTCTGACCCAATCGCGCATCACCGAGCTGATGACCGGTAAGACCTTCGACTATTCCGTCCTGCATCGCGATTTGAGCACGAGCCCGGTCATGCTTGAGGTTAAAGGGCTGTCGCGGCCCGGTGAATTCGAGGATGTGTCATTGACGGTCCGGCGCGGCGAGACGCTCGGCGTCACCGGCCTGCTTGGGGCAGGGCGCACCGAGCTGGCGTTGACCTTGTTCGGCATGCGCAAGCCGAGGTCTGGCTCTGTTGTGCTGGATGGCAGGCCCGTTCGCTTCGGTTCCAACCGTGACGCGATCGCCGCCGGCGTCGCCTATCTTTCGGAAGACCGGCTGTCGCTCGGCCTCATTCAGCCCCAATCAATTGCCGACAACATTGTCATTGC
This sequence comes from Mesorhizobium sp. M1307, assembly GCF_040318155.1. Taxonomy (NCBI): domain Bacteria; kingdom Pseudomonadati; phylum Pseudomonadota; class Alphaproteobacteria; order Hyphomicrobiales; family Phyllobacteriaceae; genus Mesorhizobium; species Mesorhizobium sp. M1307. The sequence continues at coordinate 61,166 of NZ_JAMYLR010000013.1, forward strand.
CTCGCTGGACAAGGTTCTTTCGGGCGGTTTCATTTCGAGCGATCGCAAAAGGTCCCTGGTCAGTAGCTGGATAAGGGATCTCGGCGTTAGGATCGGAATGCAGGAAGACGCGGTTTCGACCCTGTCGGGGGGAAATCAGCAACGTGTCGCCATTGCAAAATGGCTGGCCACTCAACCGAAACTGCTGATCCTCGACGGACCGACGGTCGGTGTTGATGTTGGCGCGCGTGCCGGCATATTCAATATCGTTTCCAAGCTGGCCGACAGCGGCCTGTCGATTATCCTGATCTCGGACGAGGTACCGGAAGTCTATTTCAACGCGGACCGTGTGCTGCACATGGCTCAGGGGCGCGTTGTCAGCGAATATATTCCCGGCGCCACGTCCCTCCAGGCGATCGAAGAGGCGGTCTATGCGTAGGTTTGTCCGCTCTCATGCAACAGAGCTGGCTTTGCTCGCCGTGATCGCGGTCATCTGCGCCTTTCTGTCGTTTGCGACAGACCGGTTCTTCACCCTCGGCAATGCGTTTGACCTCCTGAACACAAGTTCGGTCAACATCATCTTCGCCGTCGGTCTGCTCGTCGTGCTGATTGCCGGCGGCATTGACATCTCCTTCGCGGTTGCCGCCTCCGTGGTGCAATATCTGACGGCAATAGTCCTTGGCTGGATCGGCGGCGGGAATTGGATTGTCGGCCTCACCATCGCTGGCGCATTGGGCGTCACGTTGGGCTGCATCAATGCTTTCCTGATCCACAGGTTCAGGATCATCTCGATCGTCGCCACGATTTCGACCTTCAACATTTTTTTCGGCTTGCTGATGTTCTTCACAGGCGGCGTTTCGATCTACAATCTGCCGGACTGGCTCACCACCCGCGTGGTGCTGTTCGAGCGCGAGATGGCTGACGGCACCTGGGCGGAGATCACCCTACCCGTGCTCATTATGGCCATGTGCGTATTCGCTACCTGGGGGCTGATCACGCGCACGACCACTGGTCGCCAACTCTACGCTTTTGGCGACAATCCGGAAGGCGCGCGCCGCTTCGGCATCAATGTTGGGGCCATGCAATTTATCGCCTTCGGCTGGCTTGGCCTGATGGCAGGCATCGCCGGTCTCGTCCAAGCGCATTACGCGCAGGAAGTCGTGCCTAACGCCCTATATGGGCGCGAACTCGACGTCCTGGCAGCCGTGGTCCTTGGCGGTGCACGGCTTGGCGGCGGCAAAGGCAGCGTGCTCGGCTGCATTCTTGGCGTTCTGTTGGTCTCGATCACCCAGAACGGACTTAATTTGATGGGCGTGTCGCCTTTCGCGTTCAAGATGATCGTCGGCACCATCATCCTAGCCGCCATTACCCTGTCGAACACCAGCATCGAACGCCTGCTGCCGTTCCTGAAAAGCCGGCGGGTGCCTTCATGACGGCTGTGATTGAACGCGTCCGCAACTTGCTTGGCCCCGAACTGGCAGGTCCGCTTGCTGCGTTCGTGTTAGTCATGATCGTGTTCGGCATTGCCGCACCGAACTTCCTTTCCCGGGCCACTTTTGGCTCCGTCGCCTACCAGCTGCCGGAGCTCGGCCTGCTCACACTCGCCATGCTGCTCCCGATCCTGACCGGCGGCCTGAACCTGGCCATCACCTTCACCGCCAACATCGCCGGGCTGACGCTCGCTTGGATCCTTCAAAGCCAGGGCGGCGTCGACGCGGGCATCGGTGCCTTTGTCCTTGGCGCGATCCTTGCCCTTGCGGTCGGAGCACTTAGTGGACTGATCATGGGGCTCGTCATCGCCAACACCAAGGCTCACCCGATCCTGGTCTCGCTGTCGATGATGATTTTCCTGCGCGGTCTCGGTGAGTTCCTGACGCATGGCGGCGACGTGTCCGGCTTTCCCAGCTTCCTGGCGCCGATCGGCTACGGTTCGATTCTTGGTATCCCGGTTCCGTTGCTCATTTTCATCACCTGTGTGCTGATCTGGCAGCTCCTGCTGACACGCATGAAGCTAGGCTTCAACACCTATATGATCGGCTCCAACATCGAGGCCACGCGCTACTCCGGCATTAATACGCGCAAGGTGCAGGTTCTGGTCTACACACTGTCCGGTGCGATGTGCGCGGTCGCCGGTATCATCATGCTGGCGCGCTTCAATTCGGTGCGTGTCGGCCACGGCGAGTCCTACCTGCTGATCACTGTGCTTGCCTGTTTTCTTGGCGGGGTCAATCCGTTCGGCGGCTTCGGTCGCGTGATCCCTGTCTTCGTCGCGCTCGTGGTGCTCCAGCTTCTGTCCTCTGGACTCAATCTGATGGGCGCCAACCAGCATCTGGCGACGGCGGTCTGGGGCATTTTGATGATCACGGTGATGATCCTGCGCTGGGCTGCCGGGCGCCTAAAGTTCCTAAACACAAACAAAGGGTGAGTTAGATGCATGGTTTTGGGGTCCACACCTCGATGTGGACGATGAACTGGGACCGGGCGGGCGCAGAGAAGGCGATCGCCGCTTCCGTCAAATACGGCATGGACTTTATCGAGATCGCGCTTCTGAACGCGCCGGCGGTCGATGCCGCGCATACGCGCGCCTTGCTCGAAAAGCACAATCTTCCAGCTGTTTGCTCGCTTGGCTTGCCGGAGCGGGCCTGGGCCTCGGTGCGGCCGGATGCCGCCATCGAACATCTCAAAGTGGCCATCGACAAGACTGCAGAGATGGGCGCTCTGGCGCTTTCCGGTGTGATTTTCGGTGGTATCGGTGAACGCACCGGCCTGCCACCCACCGAAAAGGAATACGACAACATCGCGCATGTGCTGACCGTCGCCGCCAAGCACGCCAAGACGCGCGGCATAGAGCTCGGAATCGAGGCGGTGAACCGCTACGAGAACCACCTGATAAATACCGGCGCGCAGGCCGTCTGGATGCTCGAGAAAGTCGGCGCCGACAACATCTTTGTCCATCTCGACACCTATCACATGAACATCGAGGAGAAGGGGGCCGCCAATGGTATTCTGGCCGCTCGCGAGCACCTGAAATATATTCACTTGTCAGAGAGCGATCGCGGCACCCCGGGCACCGGCAACTGCCCCTGGGACGAGATCTACGCAACGCTCGCGGCGATCGGCTTCAAGGGCGGACTTGCCATGGAAAGCTTCATCAACATGCCGCCGGAAGTCTCCTATGGCCTCTCCGTCTGGCGGCCGGTCGCGAAGGACGAGGCCGAAGTGATGGGCAATGGCTTGCCTTTCCTGCGCAACAAGGCTCGCCAATACGGTCTGATCTGACCCAATGCATGACGGGCAGGAGGCGGACGGCGCGAATATCGCGGTCTTCGACGTTGGCAAAACCAGCATAAAAGCTCTCGGCGATGACGTTCGACGGCGTGCTCGCCGAGAGTATTTCTGTCCGCAACGAGGTTCGGCCCGGTCCACCTTGGCGGGACCACGACCTCAAGGGCATTAGCGACTGGCTGTTCGGCTCGCTTGCCACTTTGTGTGCGGACAAGGAACAATGTGCGTAAGGAGTGGAGCCCATTGTGCAGGGGCAGAGCTGGAGCCGCCTCATGCCACCATTGCATCCGGCCTGGAAAACGTTGGGACCAATCCGGCCGGATCTAGCGCGCCGGTACGGCATACCGGAAAAAGCTGTCTGTCCTGACGGGCGGCCACGAGAGAAGCCTCAATGCTTACCGCTATCAGGCAGCAGGCATGCCCGATGCCTTCGTGATCTCTACCGCAACCTGGATTGTCGGAATGTGCACCGCGACCGGTCGGCGGCGTTTTGACCCTGGGCGGACGAGAGTTCAGTCATGTGGCAGGACAGGGAAGAGGGACATGCGGCCGACGCCGCGCTGGTCAGCTTGTTGATACAGCGGGGCACCTTTGCATTGCCGTCCCTCGGCGGCGATGACGGCCTCTTTGCCGGCAGCGCCGGGCGGGGCCGGTTCCTTGAGTGCAACCAAAGCATTGTCGGGCAGCGGGATGGTCATACCGCCCGCCACTCCTCTCATAGTGGAAGCTCGGGATCGTCTTGTGATAGGCAGGCCAGCGACATGGTATAGAGTGAGTGACAATGCAGTACGACGCGTTTGCCGCCCTACCTGATCCCGAGGGATGTTGCCGACGCGTTCGCACGACATGATAAGCCGACCAGTTAGACGGCTGCCGAGCGATATTTCCGCGTTGATCAGGTTGATGGGATATTTCGGCGTTTTCGCGCTAACTTCTCACTGAGTTCGCTGGGTTTGCCGGAGATCGCATGCTGATCGAGACCGTGCCAATGGCGCGAATTGACTTTACGTCTGTAAAAGAGGAACGTCATGACGGTCGAAATGAAGTCCCCTCGTCTTGCCGTTTTGATTGACGCTGAGAACGCATCGGCCAAGATCGCGGATGGCCTATTCGAGGAGATCGCCAAAATTGGCGAGGCCAGCGTCCGTCGCATCTACGGTGATTTCTCTGGTTCACGTTTGAAGGCGTGGTCCAACGTGGTGTCGAAACACGCGATCCAGCAGCAGTACGCCAACGCCACTGGCAAGAACGCATCAGACATCGCGCTGGTGATCGACGCAATGGATTTGCTCCATAGCGGTAGGTTCGACGGGTTTTGTCTGGTGTCGTCTGACAGCGATTTCACTCGTCTTGCCGCACGCATCCGCGAGCAGGGTGTCGATGTTTTCGGCTTCGGGGAGCAGAAAAAAGCCCCTGAGAGTTTCCGGCAAGCGTGCCGCAGGTTCATCTATACCGAAAACCTACTTCCAACCGCTCCGGCCAACTCCCCTGACGCAGCGCAGCCCGCCAAGCCCCTTCAACTTCCGAGCGCCGCCACGCCGATCATCAGGAAGGTGATCAAGCAGATGGAAAACGAAGACGGCTGGGTGCCACTTGGCGCGGTAGGCAATCAGCTTGCCAACTTGGCATCCGATTTCGATCCAAGAACCTTCGGCTTCCGTAAGCTAAGCGATCTCGTGCGGAAGACCAATGCGTTCGAAATCGAACAACTCGATGGCAGAGTTATGCGTATCCGGGTCAGGTCGGCAACAGCCAGTAAGCCAGAGAAGTCGGCTTAGCTATTGCGCTGCGGCTGGCCGATCCACAAGCTTCTCGACCAGTCGCCTGAGTTCGGAAGGTGTCGTGTGACCGCCGATAATTTCGTGATAACTGATGCCTGCCCGTCGCAGGGCTTCCTTTTTTACTGCATCACGTGCTGCTGCTGTGCCTTGGTGATGCGCATGGCCTTGGTATTCGAGTGCATGTCGAGGCAGACAGTTCTCGTCCACAAGAAGGAGGTCCACCCGTTTCGAGTTTATGCAGCTGTAGGCGTCGGCGTTGGCGCTACGCAGGATTTCGCCCAGTGACACTTGGGCCATCACCTGCCATCCCGGATTGCAGCCGATCACCATGCGATCAAGTTCCTTGAAGACGCGCACTTCGCTCCTGTAGCGGTCTGCAATGACGATTTTGCGGACTATGATGTGGGTAAGCCAGGGCGATGGACATTCGAGAAGACGGCGGGCCTCTACCCTCCGATAACAACCCACTTATCGCGACCCAAAAAGCTGATGCGAGCACGCTCGCGTGAGTGCTCTTGCGTCGCATGTCACCGAACCTGGTCCAGGTGGCCCAACGCCAGCCCTAGCTCTTTTGTTGCGCTGCCCCACCCATCGTCGCGATTGAGCTGCTAACACGCAATTGCAAGTGATTTGGGGATGTGGTCAGCGTGGCAGTCAAGAAGTCCGATATTTACAGACGCATCTGGCAGGGGTGCGACGTGTTGCGCGGCGGCATGGACGCCTCGCAATACAAGGATTACGTGCTCTCGATCCTGTTCGTCAAATATGTTTCGGACAAATACGCTGGCCAGCCCTATGGAGCCATAAAGGTTCCGCAGGCATCGAGCTTTGTGAATATGGTCTCCCTTAAGGGCGGGACCGACATTGGCGACCAGATCAACAAAAAGATCATCGCGCCGTTGGCTGCGGCCAACAAGCTCAGCGGCTTCCCGAATTTCGACGACAGCGGCAAGCTCGGGTCCGGCAAGCAAAAGCAGGACACGCTGACAAACCTGATAGCTGTCTTCGAGGACCCAGCGCTCGATTTCACGCGCAATCGGGCCGACGGGGACGATATCCTCGGTGACGCCTACGAATATCTTATGCGCCACTTCGCCACTGAGAGCGGCAAGGCAAAAAGGGCGGTTCTACACCCCCGCCGAAGTTAGCCGCGTGATAGCGCAGATCATCGGCATACGCGCCGCCAACACCACATCGCAGACCACCGTCTACGACCCCACCTGCGGCTCGGGGTCGTTGTTGATCAAGGTCGCGGATGAGGCGGGCAAGAAGGTGACGCTCTACGGTCAGGAGAAAGATGGCAGCACCGCCGGCCTCGCCCAGATGAACCTGATTTTGCACAATTATGCAAGCGCAGTTATCCACCCTGGCCAGAGCACTCTGGCCGCGCCCTCCTTCCGCGATGGCGAGGCCATCAAGACCTTTGATTTCGGGGTGGCCAATCCTCCCTTCAGCGACAAGCGTTGGAGCCAGGGAATGGATACCAATGAACTGAAGCCAGGACTTCTCATCAAGGAAGAGAGCACTGACACAGTCAATTTCCATCGGTTTGACGGATTGGGTGTGTCAAACGGCTTCCAAAACTGACCCTCGATTGGAGTGCGCCCCTCGGACCGGACAGGATGAACAAGCAGAATTGACTTGGAAGCCGGGCTTTCGAAGGATGGAAGCCCATGGTGACTTATCGCACGCACAGCATCGAGTTCAAACGTCAGGTAGTGCAGGAGTTCCTGTCCGGCGAGACGCTGCATGGTCTCGCCAAGCGGCACGAACTGCCGCGTAACCTGATCCGCATCTGGGTTCAGAAATACGAGGCCGGCTCCTTCGACGAAGACGTGGCGGTGGCCGACACGATGCAGACCTATGAGGCGCGGATCGCAGCGCTGGAGCGGCTGGTAAGCCGGCAAGCCTTGGAAATTGAGTTTCTGAAGGGGGCTCTGAAAAGCGTACCACGTCCGAGAAGCGGGACTACATCCGTGATCACCGGCCCGGCGGTGTCTCCATCGCTGAAGGATGCCGGCTGATGGGGATCGCGCGATCAACCTACTACGATCAGCCCGAAATCGCCGTGGATGACACAGCGCTCGTCGAGACGATGGGTGAGATCTCCGACAGCTTCGAAGCTTACGGCTATCGCCGCATGCAGGCGGCGCTGCGGCAGCGCGGCATCGTCGTCAACCACAAGAAGGTCAGACGGTTGATGCGCGAGCACGATCTGCAGCCCAGGATCAGGCGGCGCTTCATCGCCACTACGGACAGCGATCACGAGTCGCCGATCATCCCGAACCTGGCGAAGAACGTGACACCCGACGGCCCGAACCAGTTCTGGGTGAGCGACATAACATACATGACGATTGCGGCGGGCTTCGTCTACGTCGCGGTCATTTTGGATGCAGCCACGCGGGGTGGCGTGGAACGGCGTCGGCGCCGCGGCACCACCTCCAGCGTCTCGGTCATATCCTCACCCAGCTTGCGCAGCCGATGACGGCCGCAGCAGTAGCAAGCGGTCGGCGCCGGCTCGACCACGCGTTCGCGCGGCAGATGCTCGGGAAATGGCTGGCGCGCCGGTCGTTTGCGCACATAAGGCGCCACCTCGGTGGTCCGGGCCGCGGCCTGTTCGGCGGCGATCTCGTCTTCCGTCGCCGTGCTCTCGAGTTCCTCTAAGGTGAGCTCCATCTGGTCGTGCAGGCGGGCGGAACGTTCAGAACTCTGTGCTGCGCCTGAGTGAGGAGAGCCCAGCCCCTACGCGCAAGCGGATGTCCAGGAGCGCTTCGGCTATTCCAACACGGCATGGCGTTGACGGAAGAGAGAGTGTGAGTTTGAAGACGCAGACTTCTCGGTGGCACTGCCGTCTGGCTTCAACCTAATAATGTCTCAATCGACCAACGCTCAGCAGTGAGACTCGCGACAAGTGGTCTCGAGACAGTTCAACTGTCAGCGGCAAGCTGGGTCTCGAGATCGCCTTCTGAATTCGATATCAGGCGAGAGAACACTCGTTAGTCCGAATTGGCGGGCGCGGAGGAATACTGGTTTTTGCCTGTTGCCCTTGCTCGGCCCTGCCAATGCGATCCGTCGGGAAGCTTAGCCGATAATTCGCCTTGAGTCAGTGCGGCGACAAGTAGAGAGCAATCAAGTTCCTCAAGGAACGGAACCTTCAGGCCACTATGAGCTGCCATCCGAAGCGATCTCAATCTTGCTGTCTTCTCGGTACGTTCGGCACGCTCAGCCTCGGCAATGACCTTCGCGGAGCGGATAAGCTTTCTATTTTCCAGCCAACACATGTGTTCGATCCTGCAAAATTTCTTCTTGGAGCTTGCCGCAGCTTTTCGGCGGTTGCGCGCCGATCAGCCCAGTTCGGATCCAATTCTGCTTTCCGCTCGCCAAGCCTTCTCTGGCGCCAATACGTCGTCATGCCCTCTCGCTTCGAGGTTGTCGCCCTTCATTGTAATGAATCCGGTTGATTGGTGATGGTGCCGCTCCCGCCAAACGGCGCGGGCCGTTGGTTGGCAATAGCGGTCGGGCCTAATCGAAGTCTCGCAGACAGTTCCTATTCGCGCTAAATGACACGAAGCATCTTCTGCCCGAATTGAGCCTCGCTCGCCGGGAGCGGCAGCTCTAGTCGTTGACGAACGCCATCAGCAACTCCGGTTCGGGTACGGGCGCGCGTACTACATTCAATTGACCTCGATACCTTCGTTCGCCGGCCCCGATGACAAAGCCGCTGGCGATCGGAACTTCGCCGTTGGCATCGAGCCGGGCAAAAATGTCGGCGACGTTGAGATCTAGCGCCAGCTTGAGATCTGGTCGTGCATCATAGTCTGGTCCGATCGGCAACTGACGCTTGACCAGTTGCTGGAACGGAGCATTGAAAGTCAGGATCTTCTTCGATGACGCCAAGGCGAAAGCGGGCGAGGGGCAGGCAAGCAATATGGCATTGATCGTTCTGATCGATGCAAGCTTCCGCAGGGTCACGTTTTCATCCGCCAGCCCGTGTATGCAAGCCACCCGTATCGCCGATGTCAGGTTGCCAGTCTTGGTCGGACTTTCGGCGATCTCCTCGATCAGCATGCCGATTGTGCATTTCCTACTTTCAGCCATCTGCTTCAGAGATATCCAGAAAGCCTTTTCCAGACGAATGCCGCGGCGTATGCCGCCACGCGCGACGACCCGGAATTCCAGCCCGAAATCCTCTTTTGTGATCGTTAGAAGCAGCCGATCACGATTGGTGGGAGGAGAGGTGGCGCTAGCGCTCACTCATGGTCTCCTGACGCGCCTTGTTGATCGGCTTTAAAAGGTAACTCAGAATCGCCTTGCGACTCGTCTTGATGTCTACTGAGCATATTATGGCCGGGATGGTTGAATAAGTCTTGCCATCCCTCTCGAGCGGCGATTTGTCCGACGCGACACCAACCTGGTAAAAGGCTCCCCCGTTTTTCTGATCGACCAAACTGTCGGCGACCATGCTTGAGACCTTGCCTTCGATGCCGCCGAAGATCGAGAAGTCGTAAGCGGTGAGCTTTATCAGCGCCTCGCGGTGGTCGGGACGAATAGACGACATCGGTAGCGAGACCCGCGCTTCGATCAGCAAGGTTTCGTGGGTTGGCACGATGTCAGCCACGAGCACGAGGCTGGACGAAGGCACCGACCGTCCACCCGACAAAAACGACGAAAAGCGCTCCTAGAACGAATATGGACACCGATGCGCAAAGCGGCGGACGATCTTCTCTGGCAAGCATTCCCCACGCCCCTTACCCCGCTTCTAATCGATCTTGCGGTAATAGACCTTGCCGTCAGGCTGCTCTATGCGCTGGTAGGAGGAGCTTGGGGCAGGGGGCACCGCTGCTGCGATCCTCCTTTTGGGCGGGCGTGGTGCTTCGACGATACTGCGCTCGGTCGCTTCTTCACCATCGAGATCGCTGAGCGGCTCCGCCGTGGCGCTGGTCGTCTCAACAAGAGGCTCCGCCACGCTAGAAACGTCGTCGTGGACCAGCGGTAAGTTCTGTTCAATCCGGGCAATGCTGCCGTTGATCTGGCTGAAGCTACCCTGCAGTTGATTGTCCAGTTTTTCGAATCGGCTTTGAAAGCCGTTATTGACGGTGTCGAGCCGGGCCGCAATCCGTTGCTCGAACGATCCGAGCTGTTCCAGCTTACCTTCGACAGAGCGCAGATCGTTGATGCCGCGGAAGAGATAGACCGCGGCTGTTAAATTTGCGGCTGTGATCAGCAAGGCGCCTGCAGCGACAACGCCAATCATCCTGGCATTGCTCGGTTTCCCAGCGACCGCTTGCTCTATAGGTTGGGTCGCCGGCCCAATGTCGATCGCCGGCATGTCCGGGTCGCTAATCATCGTCATTGGACCACCACCTTTGCACCGACCGAGACGCGCCTGAAAAGATCGATCACATCGGTGTTGGTAAGACGAAAGCATCCCGATGTGCCGTCGAAGCCAACGCCTGAAGGGTCGTTGGTGCCGTGTATGCGATAAAGCGTGTCGTGCCCGTCTCTGGATAAGTAGAGCGCCCGTGCGCCGAGCGGATTGTAGGGACCAGCCGGCACCATCTCCGGCAGCTCCGGCTGGCGCGCGCGCATTTCTCTCGGTGGGCGCCATTCCGGCCATTCGGTTTTCGCCCCCACTTCAACGGTGCCGGTCCAGCCAAATCCGTCACGCCCGACGCTGATCTGGTAGCGCAGCGCCTCACCCTCTCGGGTCACAAGATAGAGCGCCTTCTCCTGCTTGCGGATAATAATCGTGCCCGGCTGTTCCGCGGTTTGGAAAACAACGAACTTGCGCAGGCTGGGGCCCATGGCTGGCAGCGGCGGCTGGTCCGATAGCGCGGAGCGGGCATCGGCGCAGTCCCAGGCCGATGCCCCCAATGCCAGGCCCATGATGCAGGCGCCCGCAAGCGTTGGAACGAAGCGATATCTACCGGGCAGTGTCATCGAGCCGCTCTTTGAACATCCGCTTCAAATCCTTGTTGAAGCGTGCCCGCCCGTCCACTTCGGAAGGCATGATGGCTCGGTTCAGCGCATCGGTCAGCAGCGCATTGTCCAAGGCAACCGATTTGATGTGCGGTGCCTTGAATATCTTTTCGAGTTCGCTGCGCGAAAAGTGGTTGCCGAACCATTTGCGCCTGTGCTTGTTGGCGACCAGCGTGATGTTCACCGAATTGCCGCGCAAATCGCGGATCTTCTTGTAGAGCCGCTTGCCCTGCCGCAGCGAGGCGACGTTGAGCTCGAACACGATGAAGATCGCGTCGCTCGTGGAAAGCACAGGATTCTGCCAGGGAGTTTCGATGTTGGGCAGGTCGATGACGATGTCATCGAAGCGATAGGCGACGAGGTCCAGCAGCCGGAACACGAAATCCGCGCCCTGCGGCTCGAATGGCAGTTGCGGCCTTTCGAAGGCGTACAGCGTCAGGCCGGACGGGCGCGAGAGCTTGATAACGTCCATCAGTTCGACATCGAGCCTTTCCGGCTGGCCGATGATGCCGGCAAGGTCGAACTGGTTGAAGAGGTTGAGATAGGCGCCACAATTGGCGCTTTGGAAGTCGAGGTCGACGAGGCAGGTCGAAGCTGCACGTTCGGCGGATTTCGAGGCCAGGAAGTCCGCGGCCGACAAAGCGAGCGTCGTGGCGCCGCCGCCGCCGCTAGCGCTGATGAAGGTGATGATGCGGCTCTTGGTGCCCTGGTTGCCGGTGTCGTGAAAGGTAACCGCATTCAGAAGCTCCTTGGCATCGAGTGGTTTGTGCAGCCAGTCCGAGGCGTTCATGCGCACCAGGATGCGCGTCTGTTCAGAGGTCAGCTCGTCTGAAACCGCAATCAGCGGCACGGCCGCCCACAGGGCGCGCCCCTCGACAATGCCGGGCTTGCCAAGCAGATCGCCATTGGCAAGGTCGAGGATTACGATGCCCGGCCGCGTGTCGGGGGTCGGGCCTTTGAGAAAGTCATCCGTTTCGGAAATCCGGACGTCATAGATCGCCAGCGCATCGAGCCGCGTCGCCACGTCATGCTTGAACTGCGGATCCGACGAGAACAGGGCGACCTGCTTTCGTTTGGTTGGGAGAACCTTGGTGTTGATAGCGTTCATGGTGATGTGCTCTTCAGGTCTTCGCCCGTAACCGTGCTTAGCATGGACGGCATGGTGACGTTCGCAAAGCCCATCAGCCCTTGCAGAAAGAAGAACTGAAAGGTCACGTTTTGAAGACTTACGGTGATTGTCGGCACCGGTCCGCCCAGCCGGGTCTGATAGCTCAAGCCAGTCGCGCTGTAGGTGACCACCACGTTATCGCGGCGCAAGCGCGGAAAGAAATGGCACATCCCGGGCCGTTGATTTGCTGCGAGTGGGGGACAGGCATCATCGTTGGTGTTTGCCGTGTCCCCGCGGAAGACACGGCTGAAGTTGGCGGCATTGAATGCGCCCCCGTTGGTGCAAGCCCCTGTGCCAGCAGTATATGTGCAGACGAAGGGGCCATATGCCGCGGCAACGACAGGCGCACCCGGTGTCGTCGTCGGCGCCGCAGTCGCAAGGGCCGTCGCAATGGGGTCTGAAATCGAGGCCAGCCGGGCGCCGAGCTGGACCGCCTTGGCAGCAGCGTTCCATTGGTAGAAGGCGTGAGCGAAATCGACGAAACCGAGGACAAGGGCAAACAGCAGCGTCGAAACAATGGTCATTTCGACCATCGCCGCGCCGTCGTCCGATTCCGCAAAACGCTTGATCATGATCAGAACCGGATCAGCCGCTCCTCGTGAGAGCCGTTCAGCGTGATCGGGCCGATGCCGATGATCGATAGCATGCCGACCCCGCTGTACGCCAAGGTACCCGCAGCCCTGACGATACAGACCTGCGCGGTGGTTGATCGATATTGGGCGACGCCGGCGACCACAGCGTCATGGCAGGAACCGGCGGCAGCGATTGTCACCGTCACATTCGATTTCTGCCAGCCGCTGACGCGGGCACTGCCTGTTCCCGCCGCATTGCCGAACACCGCGATATTTGCAGCAATGTCGGCGCAGTCGATCGCCGCAAGCCCGGCTTGTGTATACAATTGGCTGTTGCAGCGCGCGGCGAAGCGGCTTGCATCTGAAAGCCCGGCTTCCATCAAGAGTTTTTCGTGAATCAGATTGCCGAACTCGAACACGCCAGCCGCCAAAATCAGCATCAGCGGCGTGATCAGCGTCATTTCGATGAGCACTGCACCGCGCTGGTCGCATCGAAATCTATCGAGATGACGCAATAGCATTCCAATCATCGCCATCACCGGTAAAGCTGAGCTTCGTCGCGGAGGAAATTGTCTAGCGTGCCTTGGCCGCCACCCCCAGTAACGTCTACCAGTTCAACCATCACGGATGCGTCTTCCGACGGCGACGCAACCGGTTCAGTGAGCAAAAAGCTTGCAAAAGCTTCGACCGGCAGATCCGTGCTGTGGCCGGACAGATCGCTGCCGGCAGCTTGGAGTGCATTGCAGTTCAGGATCGCGCCGTAAATCAACCGACGGTCAACCGTCGTGACAGGGGGTTGGCAAGCTGCCGACGGGGTTCCGATCTCTCCACCGGTCGACGCCGTGCCTACCAACCCGGCCGATATTTCGTAACGGTAGACCTGATAGCGCGTCGGCTTGGTCGTATTCCATGAAGATGGATAGGCAGCGGAACCAAAGTTGGTGCTCCAGTAACCTGAGAAATTCCAATTTCCATCGCCCATCCGACCGCCGAGGTATGGTGTGGTCGCGTCGCGCGGAAGGCCCATTGTTCCAGCTTCGGTGAATGAAAGTTGGTTCATGGAAGGACATTGGTTTGCGCTTCCTCGGGTCTTGATTGCCCCTTTGCGGACGTTCGCGGCTGGACCGTATTCAGCACTATCGAAAGGGTTGCCGCTGGCTGCAATGCCGAAACGAACATTGAACGCGTCTTGCACTGGGCCGGCGTTCTGGCCAGTTTTCGTGCTAACGCTGGCGGAACTGTAGCAACCAACCGGCCTTGATGTTGCAATCGTCTGAGCGAGGGCTTGAGCACCGTTGCCCACACCGGCCGGAGGTTCGAGGAAACCGAAGTTGCCAGGACCAGCGGCAGCCCCGTTTCCGACCTTCCTCAGTTCGATCAGTCGACGATGGACAGCTGGATTTGCGATGGCTTGCTCGAGTGTGTATCCGCCCGCTGCATTCGTCCCGTTCACCGTCTCGTAGGGGTTGCACATAAAGACCGGCGTGAAATCGCAGACGCCGGAGGTGAAGCCCGCCACGGCGACTGCGCCGACATTGAAACTGTTGCTGGCGCCGGATGACAAGAAGGAAGCCGGGAAGATTGCGGCAAACCCGACCGGGGTTACAGTGACTTCAACAAAACGGGCAAGTTTGGCGTCATTCAGCTCGTCGGTGATCACATTGGCGGGCACAATCGGGAGATTGTCGGTGGCCGGCAACGAGCGAAGATATCGGCGTGTTACTCCGGCGGAAGCGAGCATTTGAGGAGGGCCGGCGGTCGAGAAGGTGTATCGATTGCTTACCAGCGTAGCGATCGCCCTGTCACCACGGCTGATAGAGTCCGACGTCCCATCCAGCTCAGCCGCGCCCGCCAGCGCAAACGCATCAGCCCCCTTCTGCAGATCGTTGTGCAGATTGTTGACCCGGCTCATGTCGATCACCAGCAGAGAAAATCCGATGATCGCCGGCAGCATGACGCTGACCAGTATCAGCGCTATTCCCCTCTGATCGTGCCAGAACGCGCGAATAATACGCAGCATGGCCTTGCTCTTTTGCTCCTTGACGCCAGGATCCCTCGTTTACCTGACGCGCTGATCCTTCCGTTCAATCCGCTGTGTCTTTCGGCGTCCCGACATTGACCGTGATCGCCGGCGGCGGCGGCGGTGGCGGTGGGAACTTGTAACTCTGGGCAAGAGCAGCAGCGCGCGCGCCATCCCCCTCAATAGCAGTTTTTTTCGACGCCGGATTGAGAGGGTCGACCGTTTGCAGAAGCGAATTGTATTTCTGGGTGTCGCCCGCGGCCAATGTCACCGTGTCGTAGCGGTTCAGATAGTCCGCGCAGCCCGTCAGCCCGCTGGCGCACAAAAGCATGATCAACACCCTATTTCTTGACATAGATCATCTTGTCCTTGGATTTCAGGTCGAGCATGTGGCCATAGGGGCCGACGACGCCTTCGCCCAGTTCATATTTGCGCACCATGTCCTTGGTTACTTCCAGTTGGCCGAGCACGAAAAATTCCGGGTCGTTGGCCGGCCGTGTCTTGTCGAATGGGGTCGCCAGTTGCTCGCCGGGTTTCACCGGGCGAACGATATGCGGGGTGACGATGACGACCAGTTCGGTCTCTTCCTTCTGATTGCTTGAATTGTGGAACAGCGCGCCGACAATCGGCACTTGGCCCAGCCATGGTACCTGCCTCTGGATTTTGGTATTCTTGCTGGACAAGAGCCCGCCGACGGCGAAACTCTGACCGTCGCGCAACTCGACGACGGTCGCCAGCTTGCGGGTGGTGAAGATCGGGTCGCCGGCCGGCGTGAAGCCGTTCAGGTCGCTTACCTCCGGCGCTAGCTTGATATGGATCTTGTCGTCGTTGAGCACGATCGGCGTGAACTGCAGATTCACGCCGAACTGCTTGTACACAATGTTGATCTGGCCATCGCTGTCGAGGCTGCGGATGGGTACTTCACCGCCGGCGTTGAAGCTGGCCGGCTCGCCGGAAAGTGTGGTGAGATTGGGCTCGGCCAACATGCGCACGACACCCTTTGCCTCAAGCGCCTCGATGATCAGATCGACCTTGATGTTGCTGTCGATGACGCGAGTGATCAGCGCCGCGAATGGATTGGTGTTCGACAGCAGGCCAGTGAGCAGACCGCCCGGTCCGAGCACCACGTTATCTTCATCGACGGCGGCAATGCCCGTTCCAGTTCGTGTCGTTCCGCTGTTGTTCGTGCTCCGGATCGACACACCAAGGTCACGACCGGCATTGCGCTTGGCCTCAAGCACGCGCACTTCCAGATTAACTTGCTGGCTGTCATCAACGGTAACGGCATTGATAATCGCGTCGGGACCGTATTGCTGGGCCACTTCCAGGATCGACGCCAGCGTGGCGCCGTCCTTCACATGCCCGCCAAGCCGGACCTTGCCATTGACCGAACCGATATCGATCCGCGATCTGGGCGCTACCTGCCGAATTGCCTGCGCCATATCATTGACGTCGACGCCGACCTCGATCTGGATTACGCCAAGCGAGCGCTTGTCTTCGGAAAAGAGATTGACGGTGGTGGTACCGGCGCCCTTGGCAATGACGTAGAGCGTCTTGTCGGTCATCGGCTGGGCATCTGCGATCTTCTCGTCGGCGACGACGATATCGCCAAGAGTGGCATTCACCTCAATCGTCAGCGATTGCGACATGGGCAGGAAGACACGATGGACCCTGGGGTTCGACACGTCGATACGGCGATCGGCTGCCGTAGCCTCAAGGCCGATCGGCAGTAATATCACCGAACAGGCCAGCGCGGCGGCTGCCAGTGTTTTCCGGACCGTTCGCATCTGCATTCCCCCTTTTGGCGGCTCTTCGGACGCTCTTTATCCCATATACCAGAGTTATCTTTGTCGCGGTACGTCATATGTTTCGAGCTTCACGCCCCGAAAAACGCCGATAGTCGCACGGGCTGACGGCTCCGGCTGCACATATTTGATCACTTCATTAACGACCTCTTGCGCTTCGGGTGCCGAGGTCACGGCCGGAGCAGGCTTTGCTTTGCTCAAGTCGTCGAGCCGGCTTCCGACCTGTTCGACGGCCCGAGTCAGGCCATTGATCTTGTCGTCCGCTCGCTTGCGCTCGGCTGCCGCAGCAGCATCCGCCGTCGCCTGCCTGGCGAGGTCGGCTTGCTTGGCTGCGACATCGGCCGGCGTTTCGCCGGTCAGGTCGGAAAGCGTGATGCGTTGGGTGATCTCGTCCTTGCCGGCTGCTGCCTGGCGAAGCGCCAGCGACAACTGGCCGGCGCCGGCGGCCAGCGTCAGCTTCTGAGCGTCCTTGGTGCTAGCCTCTACGGTCACCGATTTCACCACCGTCGGACTGTCCGTGCTTTCATCAGCGACCTGGTCGACGGCGAGCACCTTCATGCTCTGCAACAGCACGTCGACGAAACTCTGGTCCGCACCTCCAGGATTGCGCACGGTGCGGGTCAAGAGCACATCGACCCGATCACCTGGGAAAACGAATCCTGCGACCCCGAGCACATCGTTGACTCTGATGGAAACAGCTTTCATGCCTTCGCCGAGCACCGCCGAAAGAGTGGCGCGCTGGCCGGGGCCGGTAATCTTGGTGGCAAGAACGGGTTCATTGGCGCCGATCGCCTGCAGCGCCTGCTTTGTGCCTTCGCCAGCGAGTAGATCTTTTGTCGTCTTGAAAGCACCGGCCGGAACCGCGCCCGCCGGCCATGTGATTTCACGCAGCTTGTCGGCCGACAGCGTGTCGCCGAATTTCAAAGACACGGCCGCCACCACGATGGTATCGCGCGGCACGTCCGTCTTCGCCATAGCGCTGCGTTGACTGGTTAGCCAGATATTGGCGAGAACCACTGCGAGCACGCCGAATACGCCGGCGAGAACGATCATGATGACAGTGTTTGCACGCACTTTCTTTTCCCGCCAGACTCCGGATCACCCACCACATGGATCGACGCCGGGAGAGCCCCCCGGCGCCGATGATAAGACTAAGCTATCACGGCAACAGTGCGTAAAGCCCCGTCCATTGGCCAGCAACCCAGCCACCGACAAGAATGATGGTGGCGATCACTGCGACAGTGATGATGCCGAGCAGGATGGTATATTCGACCATGGCAGCGCCGTGTTCGTCGTCGCGAAACTGCCGGGTCATCGTCATCAGCTTTTTCATGCCAATTTCTCCCTTTGGAGGTTCAAACCCTGACGAGATGAGCCAAGGATGAAATCGCATACCTGAGCATCCTCCGTCGGCTAATCCTAGGGGCCGATAAAAAACAGAGTCAAATAAGTTAGCGGTTCTTTAACTTCTTTATACCTGTGCTGTGCCTGAAATGGTCATAACGTTTCGAGGTTCTGTCTGCAGCAAGACGTTGAATGTGCCTGCTTTTCGTCTGTCTTTAACCATTCGTTCACAATTTCGCCGCGCCTGTGGCAGAAGCGAGGCGATATTAGCGGATAGGCATATGCCATTATATCCAAGGGTTGTGCGAGCCCATAAAGCGCCTTTGTGGCCAAAAAGATACAGGGGATGTTTTGGCAGGCCCTTGTATACTTACGGCCGGACGCCTCCTTCGAATAGATGAGATGTTTTTTTGACCTAAGTGTTAACTGTGCAAGAGCATTGAGTTCGTGGAAGTGCTTGGTGCTGCCGTCTTGCGGGGTTGACGTTTAGGTTCCCCCAACGCGTGTCCAAGGGGGGTAGCGCAAAATGCTGGGCCGATTCACGAAAGGGCCAAGCGAGCCGCGGGTCGAGCCGAAGCTCGATCCGATCGTGCCGGCAGTGCCCGCACTCTCCCGTTCTGCGGACTTCGAATCGCCGGGGGATGATTTCCTCACGCTCAAGGTCGAACTCCACCGCCACTTGATTGATCGCTTCAACCTGACCGCCCTTGAAAGTGCGTCCAAGGAGGAAATCCTGAACGAGATTCGCCCCATCGTGCGGGAATTCGTTCGTGCTCGCAACGTGCCGCTTAACGCCCGCGAACTTGACCAATTGACCAGCGACACAGCTGACGAGATGCTCGGGCTGGGTCCAATCGAGCCGTTGCTCAAGGATGATTCGATTTCCGATATTCTGATCAACACCCACAAGCGAGTCTTCATAGAGCGGCGTGGCGTCATAGAGGAGACGGCGATCCGCTTTCGCGATGAAGCCCATCTGCTACGTATCATCAACAAGATCGTCTCGGCCATCGGCCGGCGCGTCGATGAATCGGCGCCGATGGTCGATGCGCGGCTGGAAGATGGGTCGCGAGTCAACATAGCGGTGCGGCCGATCTCGGTGGATGGCCCGCTGGTCTCGATTCGCAAGTTCTCCAAGAACCCCTATTCGCTCGAACGCCTGATGGCGTTTAATTCGATCCGCCAGCCGATGGTCGACCTGTTGCGCATTGCCGTGCAGGCCCGCAAGTCGATCCTGGTTTCGGGCGGCACAGGCAGCGGCAAGACGACCCTGCTCAATGCCCTGTCGAGCTACATCCCAGCCAGGGAGCGCCTGATCACCATCGAGGACGCAGCGGAACTGCAACTGCAGCAGCCGCATGTGGGCCGTCTCGAGACGCGTCCGCCCAATGTTGAGGGAAAGGGCGAAGTTCGCCAGCGCGAATTGCTGAAAAACGCGCTTCGCATGCGGCCGGACCGCATCATCGTCGGCGAGGTGCGCGGCGAGGAAGCCTTCGACATGCTGCAGGCTATGAACACCGGCCATGAAGGTTCAATGACCACCATTCATGCCAACACGCCCCGGGATGCGATATCGCGATTGGAACAGATGGTCGGCATGGCCGGTATGCCGATGAGCCACGATTCAATACGGGCTCAGATTGCCTCGGCCATCGACGTCATTGTGCAGACGCAGCGGCTTTCCGATGGTGGAAGGCGGGTTGTTTCCATATCAGAACTCACCGGTATGGAAGGCAATGTCGTACAGGTTCAGGAGCTTTACCATTTCGTCCGCCGCGATGTGACTGCAGAGGGCCAGATCGTTGGGGAATTTCGTGCGACCGGCATTCGTCCGCGCTTTGCCCAGGAAGCGGCGACCCTTGGCCATCAGTTCGCCAAGGACGCGTTCAACCCACAGGTCCCGCTCTAATGCCGACCGGCCAGACATTGCTCTACTTCATCTATGTACTGGCGGCTGCGTCGCTCATCCTCGCGGCCGAGGCTCTGTATGTGACTTACTCCAAGCGGCGCTCAACGGTCAGCACGATCAACCGTCGGCTGAAGCGGCTCGCCGATGACGCTCCGGCCGAACAGACCTTGCAGCGATTGCTGCGAGAACGTGGGCTTACCAGCTCGGGGGATTTTCTTTTCAATGCTGTTGGCCTGAACAGGCTGTACACCCAGTCCGGCATTACCGGGAATCCGCTGTCGTTCGTCGCGACATTTACTCTCGGTGGACTTGCCCTGGCACTGGTATTTGCGTTCCTGCTGCACTTCTCCGCCGTGGTTTCGTTGATCATCCTTCTGCTCATCGGATTCGTCCTGCCGTATCTGGTTCTCCGTCGCGCGCGCGCCACGCGAATCCAGAAATTCGCGAAGCAATTGCCGGATGCCCTTGAGATGATCGTGCGTTCGCTGCGTGCCGGTCATCCGACTTCCGTGGCTATAAGCCTTGTCGCGCGAGAAATGCCTGATCCGTTGGGCACCGAATTCGGCATTGTTTCAGACGAGATCACCTTTGGCCTCAGCCTTGAAAACGCGGTGCGAAAACTCTCGCAACGCGTCGGTTTCGAAGGTCTGCATTTGCTGTCAGTGTCGCTGTCGATTCAAGCCAAGACAGGCGGCAATCTTACCGAGATTCTGTCGAATCTCTCAGTGGTGCTGCGCGAAAGGCAGAAACTTAGGTTGAAGATTAGGGCGCTCTCTGCCGAGGGGCGAATGTCCGCGTGGATCATTTCCCTGTTTCCTCTTTTGATGCTCGCCATCCTCACGGGCCTGGCCCCCAGCTACTACGGTGATGTGTGGGGCAGCCCCTTGATCATGCCTGTGTTCCTGGTTTTCGGGCTCTGGGCGCTGCTCGGCGACTTCATCATGTACCGTATGGTGAATTTCGATTTTTGAGGGAGCGGAGCTATAGAGTTGTGACCCAGGATGTGAGCCTGCTGGTGTCCATTGCCGTCTTCCTGGCGGCCGTAGCGCTTTTCCTGGTTGGCGCGCTCGTCTTCTTGCCGGCGCTGCAGACGAGGAAACTGGTTGCGCAAAGCCTGATGGCAGAGGGCATTCCCGACCGCCGCTCGCTTTTGGGCCAGGAAGAACTGGCTAAGATTTCAGCACAGCGGCCGGTCGACGCCTACTTTAGATCGATCGAAAAGGAACGCGACGAGCCCAGCGCGCTGGACGCAAAACTATTTCGCGCCGGCTTCTATCAGTCAAGCGCGCCATTGATCTATACTCTGTCGCGCCTTGGCGCGGTCTGTCTTGGCTTTTCCGCGACGTACGCGCTCCTGTCGCGGATATTGCCACCCGAACTTCCCGGTCTTGTCGCCTTTGCAGGCTCTGCCCTGCTTGGGCTGGGATGCATCGTCATTCCGAGCATCGCTCTCGATCGGTTCGAAAAGGGACAAAAGCAGATCTATCGTCGCGGCTTTCCGGATTTCATGGACATGATGATCACCTGCGCCGATGCCGGCATGAGCCTCGAAGCGGCTGTCGAGCGTGTCGGCAGCGAACTGGCTGGCACCCATAGATGGCTCGGCATCCAACTCGCGATCATGAATCTTCAGTTGCGCGCGGGCAAGCCGTTGCGCGAGGCCCTGCGCGAACTATCCGACCGCGTTGGACTGGAGGAGGCGCGCGCGCTGGCCGTGCTGTTCCGTCAATCCGAAGAGCTCGGTACCAGTTTGACGGATGCCTTGCGCGTCTACAGCGACGAAATGCGGGGGCAAAGAATTCTCTTCGCCGAGGAACGCGCCAATGCTTTGCCTGTCAAGATGATGATACCGCTGGGGCTATGCATCTTTCCTGTTGTGATGATGGTCGTGATGCTTCCGGTGATCATTCGAATGAAGGGCATTTTCTTCTAGACAGGGATGTGCTTTGGTCAGGGGCGGGATCGGAAAGATTCCTTGGGGGATAAAATGACAAGGCCAATGTGCCTCGTTGCCGCTGCCAGTTTGCTGGCTGTCGTGCTTTCCGGTTGTCAGTCGAATGCGACGGACCCAACGGGAGTCGTCCGCACTAACGAGCCGGCGAAAGTGGAGCTTACTGCCTTCGGCGATGCCTTCGACGGACTGAAGACGGTCAGCGACGTCGAATATTATGCCTCGGACCTAGCCGTTGCCGAAGCCAAGAACCAGTTCCGCTCGGAAAATTATGGCAATGCGGGCGCCTTGTTCTACAAGGCGACGCAACTTGCCCCCAACGATGGTGTCGCGTGGCTGGGCCTCGCCGCCTGCAGCGACCGCATCCACCGCTTCGATCTCGCCGACAGGGCTTATGGCCAGGCCTTCCGGCTGATTGGGCCTACGCCCGAATATTACAACAATGTTGGCTATTCCTATCTGCTGCGCGGCAAGCTGCAGGACGCGCGCAGCAATTTCCTTAAAGCATACGAACTGGCTCCCAACGATCCGACCGTCGCCAACAATTTGCGGCTCCTGTCGTCCAGCGTGAAGAATCTCGAACGGTAAGGCGCTAGCATGTTGCTTGCCGGAGCGCTGCTGATGGAGGGGCTGGCGGTTTCTTTGCTGGCAAGGATCGCATGGCTCGACTTCACGACCCAAAAGATATCTAACCGCGACGTGCTGCTGCTTTTGTGTCTTGGGCTGGGTTCGCTGCAGTTTATGTCGATCCTGACCGGGTCGTGGTGGGACATGGGCCTGAGCGCGCTTGCCGGCCTTCTGCTGTTCCTTGCGCTTTTCCCATTCTGGGCCATGCGCAAGGTCGGCGCCGGCGATGTCAAGCTGATGGCGGTGGTTTCGTTTCTGATCGGCGGCAGCGGGCTCCTGGTGTTTTCCGTGCTGTTGCTGGTCTTCGCGCTTGCGACCGCGTTGGTCGTGAAGAATCCCTTCATGCTGCCCGAAGGCGCCTTCCGCCTCCACGTTCAGCATCTGGATCGCAAAGGCGTCGTCCCCTTCGGCGTGCCGATCTCGATCGCTGCTATCTGCACGCTAGGGCTTCAGATTTATGGCAACGCACGGTTTTAGGCGGGCTCTCAGCCTGACATGTTTGGCGCGCGAACTAAATTTTCAATTAACCTGTGAGAAACCATTAGCTTGCGCTCAAATTGGCGAAGTGCTTGGATTGCGTCTTGCCGGCGGGACGCCGTATGGACATTCTGAATATCAAAGCGCTCTTAATTGCGGTTCTGATCTTCGTTCCGATCGAATACCTGTTCGCTCTGCGACCCCGTCAAAAGATATTCAGGAAAGCCTTCTTCAACGATCTCATCTATGCGCTGTTTAATGGGATTCCGATAAGCCTTGGCCTGATCGCGGCTATCACGCTCGCAACGAGTACGGTGGGGCGGCTGGTGCCGGCCTTCGTCGGCAGCGCAGTATCATCGCAACCTGTTTGGCTCCAGGTGTCAGAGATCATTGTCATTGCGGACATTGGCTTTTACCTGGCCCACCGCACCTTTCACGCCGTTCCCTTTTTGTGGCGCTTCCATTCGATTCATCACAGCATTGAAGAACTGGACTGGTTGGCAGCGCACAGGGTTCACCCTGTTGATCAGGCTCTGACAAAGAGCGCGTCGCTCGTGCCTGTATATCTGCTGGGTTTCAGCAGCTCGGCGATCGCCCTGTTTGCACTAATTTTTCACGTCCACGGACTTTTGCTGCACGCCAACGTCAGGCTGAACATCGGCCCGCTTCGGTGGCTGATCGCGTCACCACAGTTCCATCATTGGCATCACGCTCACGAGCGCGCCGCATACGACAAGAACTTCGCAGGTCAACTTTCATTGATCGATGCGCTCCTCGGAACGATGTACCTGCCCGGTAACGCTGTCCCGGAGCGCTATGGCGTCGATGATCCGATTCCATCAACTTACGTTGAGCAACTCGCCTATCCAGTGATCCCGAAGGGCAGAACCAATGAAGCTCCCTCCACCAGAGATACGTGATTTCATCGGGCGTGCAACGATGACACTTTACTTCACGTTCTGTGCGACTTTGAAGGCCGCAACATTCTTGGTAGCTCTTGCCGGCGCAGAATGGACTGTGGCGTGGATTGTCGATCTCACCGCAGATGTGGCCGCTCTCGGCTTTCTCGTGCTCGTCGTTGGGATGACAGTGGCGCGTCTTCCGCCCCTGGGAACAGCGCAGGGAATCGAACCCCGAATCTCTGCGCTCATTGGATGCTTTGCCACCGCAACTTTGATTGCGGTCCCTAGCACACGGCCAAGTCCGCAGGTCGAGTTTCTTGCGGACCTGACCACCACAGTTGGTTTCGTGCTTTGCATCTTGTGCCTGTGGTGGCTCGGCAGATGCTTCAGCATCACCGCGCAGGCCAGACGGCTCGTCACGGGAGGCCCTTACCAAATCGTGCGGCACCCGCTCTACGTCTGCGAAGCGATCGTCCTGCTCGGCATTCTTCTCGGCAATGCGACATGGACGACCGTCGCAATCTGCGCGATTGCCCTCGCTTTCCAATATCGGCGGCTCGTGAACGAGGAGAGGGTCTTGCGAGCGGCGTTCCCCGAATACGACGCCTATGGACAGACCACGCCAATGCTCATCCCATCTTTATCCTCATTGTGCCGATGGCAGTGACTGTGCCCCATGCTGATCTGCTGTCTACGGATGTAAGGGTGTGCCTGGTGATCTTACACGGTGCCGTTAGGAATGCTTCACTCGCTGACCTAGGTGTTGGAACTCGAAATCACTTAGCAATTGTCGCCTTGGTCACAGCTCTTTTCGGGCTAATTGACATTTTTTGGTTGCCATTTTCTACAGTCGATTTTTCACCCAGGAACTGGATTGACATAAGCAAGGCGGCCCTTGTCCTCAGCGCATCTTGGATGGCATCCGCAATTGCGCTCCATAGATTGAGATCTGACACAAGCCCAATCGCCAGCGTAATCAAATATCTTTGTGGCTGCTTGAGAATCGTAGTCGTTTCCGCAGCAGCATTCATTCCGCTCGCCATTTCAACCACCGTCTTCATGTACCTGGCGTCGGCCACCTCAAGGCCGCTGGCGGACCCGGTTCTAGCTTCTATCGATTCCGGCCTCGGCTTCGACTGGCAGTGGTTCCTGGCCACGACCAACCAGCCGACTACAGCATCCGTCCTGGTTTTTGCTTATCACGCGCTGGCGTTTCAAATGCCGCTCGTTTTGTTAGTCCACGCGGTGAGAAACCAACGAGAACGAGCACTGGAGTTTGTGGCTCTTCTAGCGGTTGGCTCGGTCTTCACAGGCGCTCTGATGGCGTTGGCGCCAGCTGAAGGCGCTTATGCCTATTTCAAGCCGGCGCCCGGGCTATTTTCGAACTTCACCACTGATGCCGGAATGTGGCACCATAATGTGCTTATGGCGCTGCGATCAGGCGAGCCGTTTGATCTAATTATGACTAAAGGCACAGGGCTCGTCACGTTCCCGTCGTTCCACACGACACTTGGATTGGCAGTGGTCTATGCCGCGCGGACCATCCGGCCACTCTTTGTCGTGTTGGCTATGGTGAATACCGCCATGATCGTGGCCACTCTGCCTGAAGGCGGTCATCATTTAATAGATGTAATCGCCGGCATAGTCATCGGCATTCTCTCCATCATTGCAGTCAAGATGCCTAGCTATGCGCGCGGAAAGGCCGACCGCGTTGCGAGATCAGCCGTGGGATCGGACGCGGACCACTGAGTTGGCCACGGGCTGTTGCCCTCCGGCTGCCTGGCAATGAAGTGGCGGCGGCGAGACACAGCGAGGAGGAGCGCCGCCCTGCGGCGGCATCTGCATGCACAGGAAGAAGATCAACATCTCCACCGTGCTCGCCGGCCAGAGGTTCGGAATCACCGAAGTCGACGACGGCATTTGGCTCGTCTCCTTCATGCACTATGATCTCGGATATATCGACTTGGAACAGAGGACCTTGTAGACCATCGACAACCCGTTCGGCACGAGGGTGTCCACCCATGTCTTCCTAAGAAACAGCCGCAGCAGGGGTGGGCTCCATCCTCTGCAGTGCATATCCAAGCGATTTGGCACGACGCCGGACGTTGCTGAGAACCCGCTGCCGGTAGCCTTCTTCGTAATAAGAGGCTCCTGGGTCAAGCGTAGTCCATGCGATGGCGAAGGGCGTTGTAGATGAGAACACGGCGATCTTGCGCGCCGTCGCGGTGACAGCCTTGGCCTTCAATGCGGGAGGCCAAGCGGCGATAGAAGGCGCCCAACGCCGTCTGAGTGCGCCCCACCGCCGTCGCGCGCCAGCCGCAGCAGGGCCGCCACTCGACTGCAGGAGCGGCGCGTGCGCGACGACAGCACCTTGCCCCCGGAAATCTTGTTGTGCGGCGCTAGGCTCAGCCAGGAGGTGAAGTGCTTGGAGGTCGGCCAAGCCGAGAGGTCCGTGCCGCACTCGCTGACCAGCTTGAGCGCCAGGTATGGCCCGATCCCATGGATTTGTGTAAGATCGACGCCAAGGATCGCATGCAGGGCCTCGCGCACTGGAACCCCCGGCTCACAGGCCTGTGGCCGCTTATAGCGGGGAGGCGGTAGCGCCGCTGGCGGCGCCGGATGGGCGTCCTTCATGCGTTCCAAAACCACTGCGATCCGCTCATCGCACGCGGTCACCTTGACTTGGTATATCTCGTATAGCTCCAACGCTTGCGCCAGAGCGAAGACATGCTCCTCCCGATCGTTGCCGACGAGAGCCGCCCGAAGAGTCTCGGCTGAAGCCTTGCAATGTGGGTCACGGTAAGTGGCCAACTTGTCCGGATCGCGCTCGCCCCCACAAGGGCCCGCATAATGCGCAGCCCGGTGGCGCCCGTCACGTCCGTGACGACGTGATGGAGTTGCAAGTTCATTTCGGTCAGCGCCTTTTGCATGTGTTGGATGTGGGTAGCCGCCGCATCGAGCAGCCGCTCGCGCTGGCGCAGATAGCTCTGCAGCGTCGCGATCTCGCCGGTTGGCCGGAAGCTGGCCCGCAGCAATCCATATTCATGCAGACGCTGTAGCCATTCGGCATCGGATACATCGCTCTTGCGGCCCGGGACCTGTTTGGCCTCGCGGGCATTGACCAGGATTGCGTCAAACCCGTGCTGCTCAAGGATCTCGAAGAGCGGGATCCAGTAAACGCCGGTCGACTCCATCGCCACTGTCTTGACTCCGCACTGCTCAAGCCATGCGGCGAGGCGATGCAGATCGGCCGTGAAGGTTCCGAATGTCCGTACCGGCTCGGGATCGCACCGGGGCGAGACCGCGGCCACAAGTATGGTGGCTCCGATGTCGATGGCAGCTGCATTGGGATGGACCAGGGTGAGATTTCTTTTCCGGCGGGGCTGCGTCTTGCGCGTCATGGCATACTCCTCCTTAGCAAGGCTGGAGGGCTGGGCTGCGCGAAAATATCAATTTCCTAATCGGGATCGCCACATGTGGCGTCACCACTTTCAAGTCCGCAGGAGCCCATGGGCCACGTTTGGTAACGGGGTCGAGCCCACCAAAGACCGGACGGCCGCTCCCTCCGCGGCTATCATAGGGCTCCGCTGTTCTTCCGCCACAGGCGGACTGCCGTCCTTGCCCGTTAGGTACAAACTGTTACCCATGTCTCCGGGCCGTACAGTTTAAAGACGCTAGCGGGAGAGGGATACCGCCAATACAGTGCGGCCACTGAATTCGTTTGCTAACTCGACTACTTTGCAATAGAGGGCGGTTTGCAGCACCTTAAATCGTGTCCCCGCAACCACTTCTGTCATATTACGATAACCGTCTCGGTTTAACGGAGGCGGTTTTTTCGTGTAATGTCTGGTGCGAGGCCGGGCATTAGGGCGCATATTTTGCGCGAAGCCCTTCATGAACCTCAATACGTCAATCATCGGCGGAATGCGGAATGCGTCGTGCAAGAGATTGAACCAAAGCCCTCCGAAGGCAGAGATCACAGGTTCGAATCCTGTCGGGTGCGCCAATCCCGGCTTTGCGTGGCCAAGCACCGCGTCGCGGACCTCCAGGTTGAAGCCGAGATGCGCCAGTTGCAGTGCGCAGGCTGCCAGAAAAGCGTTTTGCTCTAAGGCCTATCACCCAAGCCGCTGTCGCGTTGGTCAATCTTCAGATAATCTGCAGAGCGAAAATGGCACAAGTCGGGGAGCACTACTTTGTTGCCGCTGCTAAGGGAATGGCCGGGACTGTTCCTATCGTCGCTTCTATTGCTGGCGACGGCTGTCGCCGCCCCGACGCAGGAAACCAACATCGGATCGCCTTCCGATACTTCAGCCGCAACGCTGGCCAACAATGTCACCGAGCTGCGCATATTTTTGACGGAAGATTCCGGGATGGTTCGGGGCGAGATCGCGACTGCTCGTCCATCCAATGTCGCGGAGCTCTCATTGGCGATGGAGGAAGGAACCGTCACATTTCGCGACGATGGCGCCGGGCCGGATCGAGTCAAGGGCGACGGCGTATTCAGCGCGCGTTTCAAGTTTGACACGACGGCGGAGTTCGAAGCGTTGCGCGCTGGCCTTAGGGCGACGATCGACGTTCTGCGCGATCCAGACCAGGACATCCTAATCCGTCGAGGGCCGCGCGACATCGTGACCGCGGCTGACGCGATCCGGGATGCCGAGCTCAAAACGCCTGAAATCCTGAACACAGCGCGCCAGGAGGCGGAGCGGGCAGCGCGCCTGCTGGACTTCCAAGACCCGTTGAGGGCCGCAAAGGCCCTCGACATCAACGTCGCGACAACACCGTTCCAGCGCCTGCCCGGCCCCCAATTCGACCCTTTGGAACGCAAGCAATTCAAGGTCGAATATCTCTTCGAGTTCCCGATCTTCACCACGTTTCCGCCGCCCGCACCGCGCGTCGCCATCGACCGTGATCGCTCGCTGCTGATTACCGCGAAAGACGTGGTCGAGGATGGCGATCGCAGCTTCGATGCCTGCACCGGAACCGGCTCGCCCGGCGGGCCGTGGAGCTTCGGCCACCTGATGCGCGAGCTGGCATATGACACCGGCCTCACGCCTGAGGAATTTACACTGCACTGGCTGTTGAGTTGGCGACTCCCGCATGAGGTCAACGGTTGGATCGTCCCCGCGCGCGACCATCAGCAGCTGCAACATTTCATCGACGGATGGCGCGGATTGTCCCCCAACGGGCTGCTCGACATCGACTACTTCCCGGCGCGGCTTCTCGCCATAGTGAATCGACCCGACCTTGCAGACCGTATCGGTTTCGGCGACGTGGGCAATGCAGGAGAGGGGCGGCTGGTATTCGGCTTGATGACCGGTTCCTGTACGCCAGCGAGCTTTACAGTGATCTTCGAATACGGCATCGCTGCCAATTCCTGCATAGAGGTCAAGGCATGGCAACGACGTTGGAAAGATCTTGACCAGTTTGGCGTCGGCACTGCTGCCTATAATCAGGCACTGGAATCCGTTACCCGCGCCTTCACCGATCACGGATCGAAACCGAGCCAACTTCCCAATGCGAGTTCGCTCAGTCGGATGAGGACCAACGAGAACGTGCTCGCCAGTGGTTGGCAAATGCGCGAATTCCGCCTTGAAGAGACCGGCCTGCTCGACGTTGTCCCGGTGAAGCAGACGCCGGACAACGGATTCAATGGCAGCGGGATCCTACTGGACTATTTCGTCATCAACGAAGCCGACATTCTCAACGACCGGCATGTTGTTCGGGAGCGCTTTCCGGACGATCTCGACCCGTTCCTGGGTGGCGCGGCAAAGACCTTGTTTGAAAGCTTCTTCTGGTCGGCCCCGAATCTCGACAGCCTAATCGAGCCTTCCGAGACGCGCCGCAAGTTTTCGCTCGCCACCTGCAATGGCTGCCATGCAGGTGAAACGGGCACCCGATTCACTCATATCGGAAACGAAGGCAGACGCGAAATGGGCCAGCCTGCAGAACTCTCCGGATTTTTGCGGGGCGAGACCGTCACCGTGCCGATGAGCGGCAGCGCTTTGCGGCGTTATGAAGATTTGAAGGAGCGCGAGACTGCCATGTCGGAGCTTCTCGAAAATTCCTGTTTCTGGCTCCTGGCCTTTCAGCGATCTCCGCTCGTCCACTGAAGACGTACCGTCACTTGATGGCACTGTGCCTGGAATGATAGTTTGGCCGGACGTTGGCCTTCGCCCCGCGGACTAGCTCCACCACCGCGGGTAGGGAACGCCATGCTTATGTATTGGCGCCGCCGCGCGGTATGGCGGGGCAATCCTCTTTGCAGTGCTCGGAATTCTCAAGAGCGCGCGCGACCGGACCGAGCCGGCTTGAGTTCTCGAACTTACTTGAGATCCAATTTTTCAAGGGCGGAGGAAGCAAATGGCAAAACTTAAGATATTCGACAATAATAATACCAATGTGAACGTACCGAGCAAACAAGGGTACATCAATGTTGCTACCGGTGTGATCAATGATTTTATCAATTTCGAGAGTGAGTCTGACAAGAATAGATCTGATTTACTTCAACAGTATGCGGGTAATAACTATATCATATATCAACTTACTAGGAATCCAGAAACAAACGTTCAAATTGACAGCAACAACTGTAAGGTGAATATCGTACTTGATGGGAGAAAGAAGCCCGGCGTCACTTTCGGTAAGCATAATATAGTATTGCCTGAGATTGAATCGGGCGACCCTCCATTGGATGCTGGCTACCTGTCTGAGCACGTGAAGGCAATTAGTGAGCTATACGGGGCCGGTACATCGCCAGAAGTGGACCAAGCCTGCAAATTCCTGTTCGGATTGATGCTGCTCACCCGCTGCCGTTGAGGCGGCCGTTAGATCAGCCGGCGGGACCTGCTTTTGGGGACCGCCGGCCATTGATCGCGCCATGGCCCACTGAGCCAGTCAACACCTCACTTGTCCCTAAAACGAAACGACCAGTCTCAAAGGTGAGCGCGGATCGCGCTATTGTTTGCGAGGATCATTCTGCCTGGCATAGTTGCTCCAGATCTCGCCGATCCTCGTCCCGCTTGATGGGGAAGGCTTCTACAAACCAGCGCAAGATGTCCTTCGGCGTCGGGGGCCTGGGCCCTGCCCAGGCCGCAGTAATAGACGTGTGCAACTGCATAAGCGCCGCACGAGCGTCATCCGTTCTGCCCAGCTTGCGCAGGGCGGCAGTTTTCCAACCGGCGGTGTCGACGATTGCATTCCTCGACCGGTCGGCCGCCTCTACAGCGCCTTCGAAATCCCCAGCAAAATAGCGGATTACCGCGATGTGAGACCATTGATAGTCCAAAAACATGGATGTCAGAACCATCGCACGCTCTAGGAACTGCGTAGCTGGATCGACGCGGCCCATGAAAGCCATACCCAGAGCGGCCGACACCAAAGTTTTCGGACTGTTAGGGTTGAGTTCAGCGGCTAGTTCGTAGTGCACTTCCGACTGTTCGAAGTGTCGGGTCATGGCTGTTGACCAAGCGACGACCAAATGATTGCGTGCGTCCAGGGGATCGAGGGCCACAGCGCGCTGGGCCAGTTCAGCCGTCCGCTTGGTTATGGAAGGATCGGCAGCAATTCCGGGTCGGATGAACTGCCGTGCATTGTGGATGCTGGCCAGACTGGCATAGGCGGGAGCGAAGTTCGGGTCGGCAACGATTGCACCTTCGAACAGCCGTTCGGCCTCGTCGTCGGCATCTGGTGCCCAGCGAGTTAGTAAATCCTCGCCACGCAACCAAGCATCATAAACACCGAGGTTTTGCGGGAGGCCCCTGACTTGCCGGGACAGCCTGTCATGTGAAAGGTAAACCTCTAGAGTTGAAGCGATCTTTCCGACTAACTGCTTCTGCAGAGATAGCCAGTTGCCGAGCGAAAACCTAAAAGACTCACTCCAAATGACTTGGTTCGTGTTGGGATCGCCTACCGATACGACCAATTGCATATCATCTTGGTAGTCCACGCATTGGGCCGTCAGTAGATAGTCCGTGTCGGGACCTTCGATCGCGGCATCCTTCAACTCGATGACTGTGAACTCCCGAAATTTGGACAAATTGACGATTAGTTCCGAGCGGAATCCCCATACCAGAAGAGAGATTTTCTTAGTTCGCGTCTCGAATTTTCCGACCGCGAGCGTTGGCGCGGGTCCGCTCGGCCGCAGTGGTTTCCCTCTGCTCAACAATTGCGGGCCGGGACCCTTAAGCGCCTCTGCCAAAGCCGTCGTTTCCATGCTAGGCAGCAACTGATATCGTTCGCGCAGAAGATCGCGCAGATTTTCATAGACGCGCATTGCAGCGGCGACATTGTGCAGTTCCGCATGGTGGCGGATGAGACAGCGCGCAGCGCCTTCATGGCTAGGTTCGAGGACTAAGAGGGCATTTGCTGACCTGCGCATTGCAGGTTCGGATATCTCGAAGCGTTCCAGCATGGCCTCTAAGGCCTCCAATGCGTGGTCACGCCAGTTGTGCCTGGTCACACTCAGCCATGCGCTGAATAGGTCGCTGGTGTCTTCTAAGCCATATAAGATCGCCTCGGACCAATCCGATCGTTTGAGCAGCAGGTCGTCAATCTTGCCCTCTCCAAGATCGTTCAACATGCGAACGACATCGACGGTTATGCGCGAGGGGCTCAACCCGATAATACTTCCGCGTCTGAGAATTCCTGCCTTGGAGCCACCTGCAATTGATCTTTCTGCGATCTGTAGGCAGTTCGCCATCGCACGCCGAGCGGCTACCGGGCCACGTTCTGGCCAGATCAAGGTAGCCAGCCGGTCATGCACCTCCTGAAAATTGCGGGACAGTGCGAGGTATCCAATCAGTGCCTGCGCTTTCGGGGAACGCAATGCGATTGCTTCGCCATCTTCCCTGTAAAGGCCAAGCCCATCGATGACCGAAATCAGTCGCTGATGGCCGTTGTCCAGGACATCAGCAAGGTTGGAGGCAACCACGTTGTAGAGCGTCAGCGGCTCAGGCATGTTCTTCAAAGCGGGCCGCCCGGCGAACCGAAACCGCCACCGCCCGGTGTTGCGGGCCGCCCAATAGACGTCTTGCGTGACACACACACCGCCTGGCTCGGCCATAGCCTGCACCCGAGCAGCCACGTTTATCGCATGGCCGAACACGTCGCCGTCACGGCGATGAACCTCTCCAATATGCAATCCGATCCGGAACCGACTGTAAAACGCTCTGCTGTCTAGGAGGTCAGCTAGGCTACCCTGCATGAAAATGGCGTAGTCGATGGCGTTCGATACACCGTCGAACAGTATCAGGACCCCGTCGCCGGTCGTCTTGATGAACTCGGCGCCGAATTCCTCGCAATGGGTTTGGAAGAGTTGGAAACACTGCGAAACGAGATCCAGTGTTCCAAGTTCGTCGGCCGCGGTTAGCTGGCTATATTGAGCCAGATCCGCAAACAGGATTGATTTAAGGGTCGCTCGCTCCGGTCTCGCTTGCATAGTCGCCGCTGATGCCCTGTCGAATGTGTTATTCTGCTCCCCAATGCAGGCTTAGTCGACGATACAACGAACTGATGGCAAATGCTTTCATAGATGGGTGTAGCGAGCTCGCCAGAGTCGGCGAGCTGTTCGACGTAATTAACCTGCCTGTGACGGATGTTCCGGCTCACTTCGCTATCGCGATCCCTAAGAATGTTTTGTTGCAAGTGCCGGTAACGCCGCGCTCAGCAATGCCCGAAACTGGCAGGCTGGCGAGCGGCCGAGGATTGAGCATGGGCGACTGCCGAGCGAGTTGCCTTGGCGAGGCAGCCGAACTCTTCAGTTGCTGCTCATGGGGTGATGAGCCGTTGATCACCGCTACAGTCGACGAGATCGGGTCAGCGGCAATCGCTCCTGAAAGCCTGAACGGCTTCAGTTCCCATCAGATCGTCGCCCGCGATGTATGGAACAAAGAAAATATTGGCTTTGATTGGCGACCGCCGATCAGGGATGAATCTGCCGCGCTGGACTGGCTGAAGGTTGAAGATGCATTTGGGGGGGATGGGGCGTTCATACCAGCAGACTTTGCTTTCATAGGACGGAAAGAGGCCGGCGAGGAGGGCGCGGTCGCCATCGGCGATAGCAGTGGGTGCGCTGCAGGGCCTAGTGCGGACGCCGCGAAACTGGCTGCTATCTTGGAGCTAGTCGAGAGAGATGCGACAGGTCGCTGGTGGTATGGAAGAAGGCAGCGCCAAATAATTGATCCGTCCTGTCTCTCGGGCATCGATGCTCTTGTTGATTGGCTGTGGGATCGCGAGCGTCGAACCTGGCTCTTCGACATTACCTCGGACATTAACATCCCGGTGATTGCCGCCGCTTCTGCTGAACCGGAAGGCAAAGACGTCTCGCTAGGCTTTGCTGCGGGCAAAAACCTACAGTCCGCTGCGACAGCTGCCTTGACGGAGATGCTTCAGATGGAGATTTCGCTCGGGGCTTCACGAGCGCTTGGCGACGAAGCTGGCGCTTGGTCGCGATGGCGAGAGAAAGCCTCTATGAAAACGCCACCTCTGAATATGGCCCCGATCCAACACGTCGCGCCAAGTCTACCTCATCCAGCGGTTGAACGTGACCTATCGGACGTACTCAACGCCTTGGCGCATAGAGGAATCGATTTGTGGTTTGCCGAAATGACCCGCGCGGAAATCGGGATTCCCGTGTTTCGCGCCGTATCTACCCTGCTTTGTCACTACAAACCACGGTTCGGACGCGCACGTCTCTTTGCTCCCGATGCCCGCGATCTAAGCTTCGATACCGGCTCTCCCGCCGACCAGCCGTTGCTTTTAGTTTAGTATTGGCAGCATGAGGGAGGACCTCCACCCAGGATGGTCTAACCTTTAGGTCTGCACCGGTCTTTCCCGCCGCAAACGGTAGGTCTCGTTCATTTGGTGGCTGCCCGTCGGGCATTCGGTCACTGCACGATGCCCATTAGGTGCTCGCTGCAGGTCTGCAATGCGGCACGCTTTTCTGCCAGATAGTCGTGCTTATTGTAGGTCTTCTGCAATCCCGGCTTTACGTGGCCAAGCACCGCGTAGCGGACCTCCTGGTTGAAGCCGAGATGTGCCAGGCGTGTCTCGCATTTCACGCGAAAGTCGTGGATGCGGTAATGCTGAAGGGTCGCAGCCTTGTCGCCAAGCTCCTCACGCAGATGATTCTGGGCCGCATCGTCCAGCGCTCGCGTAACCAAGGCGTGACGGGTGCGCTTCGGTAGCCGGCTTGTAGGATCAGCTCGTGAACAAGGTGTTTGGCAGTCACTTTGTCGGGTCGGCAGTTCGTCCAAACGTTCATACAAGGCCTCCCACCTCAGCGAGAACCCAAGGGAATATTCATGATCCTCTGTCGGAAAAATCAAGAAGAATGTTTGATAACTTCTGAGTGGGAATCAGGGGGACAAGCCACGAAGCGAGCCTCTATACTCTTTGACCTGACGCTCAGCCAGCCGGCTAAGGACCTTCTTCGGTCGGCCCCTGTTTGGCCCGATCAATAGCCGCAAGTAATGACTGTAGGGTTGGCGGCAGTTCTGGTTCGACCCCCAGATTTAAGAACGTTTGTACGTGATGACGATAGCCTTCGGAACGGATCAGTTTCCGAAACGCTTCGGAGACAGACTGATGGTCTGCTTTGTTGCTCGTTGTCATGTTCGGGAAGTCCGTCCCAATGAGCCGCAACTCGCCCGCAACGAATGGGTTCCATCAGGAGGCCGGAATATTTGGTTGAAATTTCTGAGCGGGAGATCGGATAACTGGCTCGCGCAAAGACCCCCCGTTGCTCAAGCGCATTACTTCACCAACTACTTCGCGCGCGAGATTGCGTTGCCGGTCCGTGTCGACTTCGATGCCGATTTCCGAGACATGTTCGAGGTGCGCGGCACCACGCGTAGCCATCGCGGTCGTGCCTATGACGCGCTGACTGGTGAGGCAAGCGTCACATTCGGTACGAAGGGCTTGATAATGTGGCGCGCCAGTCGGTCATTGCGGAGCCGGATCAGGTGCATTCCAGTTACGCCGAGTTCCGCATTGTCGTGCCGAGCCGTGACCGCAGGATCCTCCATCTGGACGTTGCCGAGACCATTCAGCATTAGAATCGCCGGCCTGAGCAGAAAGAGGAACAGACCGAGCGGACGCACGACCCAGAGCGCAGTGTCTTCGCTGCGCTGGAGCGCCAGACTCTTTGGTGCGAGCTCGCCAAGCACGATGTGAAGCGCGGTGATCATGATGAAAGCGATCGCGACGGCGACAGTGTGTGAGCCCGCACTCGCCAACGACCCGAGCAGCCCGATCAAGAGAGGCTCGACGAGATGCGCGAGAGCAGGTTCGCCGATCCAGCCGAGTGCCAGCGATGAAATGGTGATGCCGAGCTGGGTCGCCGCCAGATTGGCATCGAGATTGTCGACGGCCCGCTGGAGCGCTGCCGCGTTCAGCCGCCCAGCCGCAGCGAGTTCGGCAACTCGGCTTCGGCGCACGGCGACCAAGGAAAACTCGGCGGCGACAAAGAAGCCGTTTGCGGCCACGAGTAGGAGAACCGACAAGATTCCAAGAATGTCGCTCAAACTGCCATCGCCTGTCGGCATGATATCCTCTTAATGACGCTATTGGATACTTCTCTGAAGCGCAAATGATGGCATTGCGCAATCGCTATCAGCATCACGATCGCCAGAAGCATAATCCCCTGATGGCGATGGTGGTGCATCTACTAGCGACTGATCACGGTGCGGTCGAATACGTTGAATGCGGCAAAGTGCGTGGTCCAGCCTGGCTTGCAGCGCGGGTCATGTACCGACGCGCCCCATTCTTGGCGTGGATGCGCAGATCACATGAAGGCAGACGCCACACGCAGCCCGGCGATAAAACTCAAATGATTGGGCTTGAACTGCTGACGGTAACAGGGCTGAAGCCTGGGCGAACGCTATCCGCATCAGCTCTCCGGCGGACACTAGCAGCGCGTGGCGCTGGCCCGCGCGCTGGTCTATGAGCCGAACGTGATTCTGCTCGATGAGCCGCTGTCAAATCTGGACACCAAGTTACGCGAAGAAGCGCGGATCTGGCTGCGCCGCCTCATCACCAATCTCGGGCTATCGGCGCTGTGCGTCACCCATGATCAGGTGGAAGCGATGGCGCTCGCCGACCGCATCCTGCTGCTCAACGGCGGCCAGATCGAACAGGACGGAACACCCAAGCAAATCTACAACAAGCCGAAGAGCCTGTTTGCAGCAGAGTTCATGGGTGCCAGCAATCGCCTTGACGGCGTGGTCACCGCCATCAACGGCAACCGTGCGGAAATTGTCGCCAACGGCATCCATCTTGTGGGCAGCGCCCAGCAGGAGCTGACCGTCGGCGCCAAAGTCACGGCACTCGTCCGGCTTGAGCGGGTGACGTGGTCCGGGGAGGACGGCCCTGGACGTATCGCCATGACCTGCGTCGAGAGCCTTTCCTTGGCGATCGGCATGAAGTCATTTTCGAAAGCAATGACCTGACCATCCGGAGCTATTCCCGGGACGCCCTTCCGTCCGGCCAATACCATGTCGAATTCCGGTTCGAGGATCTGATGGTCTTCGCGGCGGAATGAACTTCGGCGTTCACCACCAAGAGGATCATTCTTGCCGACCGGCATGACATTCTCGAGCGGCTGACCTGCCACGGGCAATTTCCTCCACCTGAGATTAGAGTCCGGCTCGATTGAAGGGCGGACTGATGAAAAGAAAGCGGTTTACGGAAGAGCTGATCATCGCGGTCCTGCGTGAGCATGAGGCGGGGCAAAAGCGGGCGACCTGGCGCGCAAGCATCGGACCTCCGAGGCGGTTAGCCTTACACACGTGTTGAACGCGTGTTCGCTTGCGCATCACCGGGTATCAAAGCAAATATACCCGGAGAGGACTTGGCTGCTTCTGCAGGTGAAAAGTGCTGACTTTCTCACGGTTCTATCTCGCGTCGTGTCTGCTCGCGCTCATTGCGCTCGTCGCCGTTCTCGAACTCGGGCTGCTTCCGGCACTGCTTTCGGGCCTTCTCGTGTTCAATCTCGTTCATTTCGCTGCACCGATGCTCCATCGAATCGGCGTTTCCAACAGCGTGACGAAAAGCCTTGCGCTGACCTTGGTGGCATTGATTTTCACGCTCCTGATAGCCGCCGCTATCTTTAGCGGCATGTCGCAATTGACTGGCGGTTCGGAGAACGTCGTGACGCTCCTCAAGAAGATGGCCGAGATCATCGATACCGCGCGCGTCCATCTCCCGACCTGGGCGATGGCCTATTTTCCATCAAACATCGAGGAACTGGAAGTCTTCGCGGCCCGGTGGCTCCGCGAACATGCCGGCCAGCTTCAACTCGTCGGGCGGGATGTCGGCATCCTTGTGGTCCACATTATCGTCGGCATGGTGATCGGCGGCTTGATCGCGGTGAGCTCGGCGGCGCCATCGCGCGAGCCCGGCCCACTGGCGGTCGCGCTGGCAGATCGTGTCAACATTCTGAGCAAGGCCTTTCGCAACATCGTGTTCTCGCAAATCCGGATTTCGGCGTTGAATACGTTTCTGACGGCGGTCTATCTCGTCGCTGTTCTGCCGTCCTTCGGCATCGATCTGCCATTCATCAGGACAATGATAGCGCTGACTTTCGTCGCCGGCCTTCTGCCGGTCATCGGCAATCTGATCTCCAACACGGTGATCGTGGTTGTCAGCCTTAGCATCTCCTTCCTTGCAGCACTCGGCTCGCTTGCCTTTCTCATCGTCATTCACAAGCTCGAATACTTTGTAAACGCCAAGATCATCGGTTCGCGGATCAATGCGCGTGCCTGGGAGCTACTTCTGGCGATGCTTTTTATGGAAGCCTGGTTTGGTATGCCAGGTCTTGTCGCCGCGCCGATCTATTATGCCTATCTGAAGGCTGAACTGACGATGCGCGGGCTAATCTAGGGTTGGGCAGGTGGCGATTTGACGACGCAAGCAAGGTGGCCAGCACCAGCCGGCCAGCGTTCATCGCTCCTTTGATCCCCACCCTGGTGGAGAAGCCTCCCGAGGGCCGAGGGATGGACACACAAGTTCGACGGCTACCGCGGGTCTTCAATGCGGACCGCGTCCGGAGAATAACTGGCGAATGATACTACGGGGCGACGGCGCAGCCGCCGACAGTCGGATGGAGGTCGATCTCGTCGCAGCCGCTGGGCCCGCTACTCTTGACTAACGTGCCAGAGGGTCCATTTTTTGACCCTGCGGTGTGCTGATGTCGAAGCCCCTCTTTATCCCGGCGCTCGCTGCTATATGCCTGAGATCGCCGCTGGTGCGTGCCGATAATGTCGATCTGGCGTTGGAAGCTTTTCACGGTATTTGTGTTGCCCATGGACCTGACTTCGAACGAACCGTCCTGCGGCCAGGAGACGCGGATGGACTCCGTTGTCTGGCGACGCAGCACTTGCCCCGTCGATGACGTAGACGCCCTCCAGGGCTTGGGAGGCGACCGGTGACGACCTTTCCGGCCAAACCATGATCGCGGTGACAAAAGCCACCTTGAATGGCAAGTCCGTGCAAACTTGCTCCATAAAGCTATTCGATGTCGACCGCGCGGCATTCGAGGAGCGTTTCTTCGCCGGACGGATGCCGAAACAATCGGCGAGGACAGAAACGGAATGCAAGTTTCCAAACTCTACATAAACTCTACATATTGACAGCCGGCAATCGCAAGCAGCTTGTCCATTTGCCGTTCCCGAGGTCCCGGATCACATCGAACACGGTCATTGCAAGCTCGATCGCGGACGACTGGGGTGGATCAGCTGGTGTTATCTGCACGGGACGCGGGGCTTTTTGCGTTTGCAAGGAACTCGCGATAGGAATGCTCTGAATCGATCAGGAGCAGGAAATTGAGCGATCGGCAAAAGATTATCTGGATGATAGTGCTGGCAATCCTTGCTGGTATCGCGGTGATCATGCTCAAACATTCGCTGAAGGGCGACCTTGGGTAGCTGCCTCCTTAAATGAAGCAACACAGCCCTGATCGATCAAGGTTGGTATGGGCTTTGGCCCGTCCCATTTCGGCCTGCTTGCAATGGCAGGTGTCCTGCCTGATGCGGAATCGACGAGCGAAATGTGAGCGAAAAGTGCAACTCACAGGCATGGTATCCGGCGCGGCGCTGTTGCTCGCTTCGGCCGCGGCAGCGAACGCCCATCCGCATGTCTTTGCCGAAGCGAAGCTGGACCTGACCGTCGGTCCAGACAGCACGGTCAAGTCGCTTCGGCATCTCTGGCGTTTCGACGACCTCTTTTCCAGCACTGTGCTGATGGAATTCGACAAGAATTCCGACCTTGTCCTTGATGCGAAGGAACTCGATGAAGTCGCTCTCACCATCCATGCCTCGTTGGCCGAGTACAACTATTTTCAGATGGTGACCTTGAACGGCAAGGACGTGACGATGGCGCCACCCCCGAAGTTCAGCGTCAGCTATGAAAACGATCAACTCGTCGTCCAGTTCGAAACGCAGCCGAAGGACCCGTTGGCCCTTGCTGGAAAAGTCAGTATCGGTGTCTACGATCCGACCTTCTACACGGCAATCGACTTTACCGACGACGACAAGCTTGCGGTGGCCGGTCTGCCGCAAGGCTGCTCACGTTCCGTCGTCCGTCCAGATCCGGACACGGCCATCGCGCAGAACCAGAAGAGCCTGACAGACGCGTTCTTCAGTGATCCGACGGGGACCGATCTCGGCAAGATTTTCGCGACGCGCCTCGAATTGACGTGCGGCTGACCCCGGAGCCGGTTCGATGGCCATGTTCCAGACGCTGGTCGAATTCCAACGCACGATCTACCTGGCGTTGGCCGAGCAGATCAAACTGCTTGCGGCCGGCGGCGGTTGGCTGGCGTTCACGGCCTTTCTGCCCATGGGCATTCTGTTCGGTGCGGCGCATGCGCTGACGCCGGGCCATAGCAAGGCTGTCCTGGCCACCTATCTGGCAGGATCGGACGCCAGCGTCCGGCGTGGGCTTCTGGTGTCGCTGACACTCTCCTTCACGCATGTAACGATTGCCGTGCTGATCGCGGCGCTCTCGTTGCCGTTGGTATCGATTGCCCTGGGCAGTGTTGGCCGCGCCCCGCTGCTGGAAGACGTCAGTCGGGGCCTGCTTGGCCTGATCGGCATTTGGATGCTCTGGCGCGCATTGAGCCACGGCCATCACCACAAGCATGAGGGCGAGGCCGTCGGCGTCATGGCCGGCCTGATCCCATGCCCGCTGACGCTTTTCGTGATGACCTTTGCGATATCCAGAGGCGTTCCGGTCGCCGGCATTCTTTTCGCAATCACAATGATGGCCGGCGTGGCGCTGACGCTGTCTTGCGTTGCGGTGCTGTCGATCCTGTTTCGTGAACGTCTGGTGCATTTTTTCGATAGCCGGCCACGCCTGTTCGATGCCATTTCCCGAGCCATTGAGGGCGCTGCCGGCTTGGCGCTTGCCGGCGTAGCCGTTTGGCAAATCTCGTCGGGCTGAAATGCCGTGAACCAGATCGAGCGATGGATCAAGACCCGTTTACCTGAAGGTCAGCCGTGTCTTCGTCGCGGCGCAAAGCTTCGACGCGCATCTGCGCTCGTCGGTGGAACAGACGGATAGGTGACGCCCGACGAGTCGAAGTGGCGCCGGGCGACCCTGTATGCGCTAGATCATACGCTTGATGTCGATGTAGTCGCCTTCAGTCTGGATCGTCAGGGTCACGTCGCTGTCACCGCGGTTGCGCCAGAACCAACCATGATTTCCATCGAAGGCGGCTTCAATGGCACCTTCGTCAGCTGGAACGCTGCGACCCTTTTCATAGCTGACGGACTGACCGCCGCCATCGCCGTGCGTCTCGAAGTTCACCACGCCGCCGTCAGCTGTCCAGGAAAAGTTTGCCTTGGCGCCCTGCCGCATCACGAGCTTGACTTCGGCACCCTGGCCTGGCGCCAACGTGAAGGATAGCTCGTCTTGCCTTCCATCTGGCTGGATCGGGGCTTCCGAGGTTGCTTCGGCGGCAGGCGTTATAGCAATGGCCGGAGCCTCGGCAGGAGCGATCTCTCCAACTGTCACATTGTCTTGGGATACGGCCTCCCCAGTTGGCGACGGCTGCAAAGCAGGCCGTTCGGCGGTCAGGGCGACGAGGAGGTTTTCAATTCGGTCCATGCGCGCCATCAACTCGGCCGGAGGGACCATTTGCGTCATCCGCTCGGTTGGTGCCTTCGCGCTGGCCATTTCGTCGGCTGCCGCCTCGGCTGCCAGCTGTGTCTTGATTTCGCCCATTCTGGTGAGGCCGAGCAATCTGCCTGCTCCGGTCGGGTCGATCGCATACTCGGACGGCATGACGACCGTGATGACCAATGCGAAAGCCGTCAGCGCGGCAATGAAGGTGGAGCGCTTCAGCTGCGCTGACGTCGGCAAATCGGCGCGGCTGGGAAGGTCGGTGTTGTACATGATTCGGTTCCTTATGCGGCGACGAACAGGCCGGTGAGCTGATATCCGATCAGCAGGAAACCAGCCGTCATCATGATGACGTTTGCGGTATAGGCGTGGCGCCAGAAACTTCGTGTCCGGCGCCAGTAGCCCATCACGATCAGGATGGCGCCAAGAGCCAAGAGCTGCCCGATCTCGACGCCGACATTGAAGGCCAAAAGGTTGGCCACCAGGCCGTCCGGCGAGATGTTGTATTCGATGATCTTCGTCGACAGGCCGAAACCATGGAAGAAGCCGAAGACCAGCGTCGCGATCTTGGTGTTCGGCTGGAAGCCGAGCCATCTCTGGAAAGCGCCCATATTGTCCAGCGACTTGTAGACCACGGACAGCCCGATGATGGCGTCGATTATGTAGCTGTTGATGCCGACGTTGAAATAGACGCCAAGCAGCATGGTCGTGGAGTGGCCGAGCGCGAACAGGCTGACATAGATGCCGATATGCTTCATCCGGTAGAGGAAAAAGATTACCCCGAACAGGAACAAGATGTGGTCGTATCCGGTCACCATGTGCTTGGCGCCGAGATAGATGAAGGGCAGCACGTTGATGCCCGAGATTTCCTGGATGTAGCCCTTGTCGCCGGCAGCGACGGCATGGGCAAAAGCTGCTCCGGTCAGCACCGGCAGGGTCAGGAGAGCGATAAGCAGGGGAAGGGCGGGCCGCCAACGTTCGCGACACGAGCGTGACCGGCCCCGGTCGAAGGGTCCTTGCACAAGATTTCCAATCTTCGTCGTTGAGGGTGGCCGCGTGAGCGGCCGCGATCATGCGGCGAGGAATGGTCTCGGCGGTCGCTCGAGCCGGAATGTCGTGCCCGGATCGATGAAAGTCGGCGGATAATTCAGCCAGCCCCGCTCGACCTGTGGAACGGTCGGTGCGAAGTCGGAGGGTGTACTCGCCGTCTCGTGCGAGTGGTCTGCCGCATTGTGCCCGTGAAAATGGTCAGAGCCCTGCTCACCCGAAACGCCATCATCGTGTGCATGGTCATGATCTTCGATCTGCGCGGCGGCTCCGCCGTGACGTTCAACCGCGGTGGCAATCGCGATCGGATCGTGTGAGGTCGAATAGCCGAAAGGACGGAGCACGCCGAGCATCATCGCTAAAGCGATGACCAGACAAAAAACTGTGCTGTGGATCCGATTCGGCATGAACGGCGATTATTCTCTAAAATCCTAACGAATGGTTTTTGCTACATTAAAATCGAGGCCTCTTTGAGGCTTGCATATCCACTCCAGGAGGATAGTATCGAAACATGGGCGAGCAACGTCACATCCACGAAACCCATCCCGATATCGTCAAACGCCTGAAACGGGCCGGCGGACATCTTAGGGGTGTGATCGACATGATCGAAGCAGGCCGGCCCTGCCTCGATCTCGCCCAGCAGCTTCATGCGGTCGAGAAGGCCATTTCGCAAGCCAAGAAGACCCTGATCCAGGATCATCTCAACCATTGCCTTGAAGACGTTGTCGGGCCCTTGGCGCGCGAGCAGCGCCGCTCGATCGACGAGTTCAAGGACATCACCAAGTACCTGTGAAAAGCGCCATGATGGACAACGTTCGCGACTGGCTTGGGTTTGGCGCGATGACGCATGGCATGGAGGGGCACGGACACGACCACGCTGATGGTGGCCATGGCCACACCCATGGCGTCATCGATCCGACGATCGCCACGACGACGCGCGGCATCTGGGCGATCAAATGGTCGTTCGTTGTTCTGGCGATCACGGCAGCGCTCCAGCTTGTGGTCGTGTTCCTCTCCGGCAGCGTGGCGCTGCTGGCCGACACGATCCACAATGTCGGCGACGCGGTCACGGCGATCCCGCTGTGGATCGCGTTCGTGCTGGCCCGCCGCAAACCGAGCAAGACGTTCACCTACGGACTGGGCCGCGTAGAGGATCTGGCCGGGATCGTCATCGTTCTCATCATTCTTTTCAGCGCCATCGTCGCTGGCTACGAGGCGATCGACCGCCTGATCAATCCGCGGCCCATCGCATTTCTTGGCTGGGTCGCCATCGCCGGCCTCATAGGCTTCATCGGCAACGAAGCGGTCGCCGTATTTCGTATCCGCGTCGGGCGAGAGATCAATAGCGCTGCGCTGATCGCGGACGGCTACCATGCTCGCACCGACGGCTTTACCAGCCTGGCGGTCGTGCTGGGCGCTATCGGCGTCTGGCTGGGCCTGCTGCTTGCCGATCCGATCATCGGACTTCTGATCACTGTGGCGATCTTCGCCATCGTCTGGCAGTCGTCGAAAGCGGTGTTGA
Source organism: Mesorhizobium sp. M1307 (assembly GCF_040318155.1). NCBI lineage: Bacteria > Pseudomonadati > Pseudomonadota > Alphaproteobacteria > Hyphomicrobiales > Phyllobacteriaceae > Mesorhizobium > Mesorhizobium sp. M1307. The sequence continues at coordinate 105,651 of NZ_JAMYLR010000013.1, forward strand.
CCCGCATGCTGGACGGTGTCGAACCTGGCATCGTCGATGACATCCATCACGCTGCCGAGCACATATCCGGCATCGAGCATGTCCATAGCGTGCAGGCACGCTGGATCGGACATCGTCTGCATGCCGACGTCGCGGTCAGTGTACCGGAGACGGCGACGGCCAAGGAGGTGCTGGGCGTAACCGAAGCCCTCAAGCAGGAGTTGTTCGCTCACTTGCCGGCGTTGGCGGAAGCCAATGTCCGCCTGGTGAGCCCGGCCGGGCCCGCCGTCACTGGCGCGGAAACCTCTCATGCTCACCATCATGCGCCGGAGCCCTTCAAGGTCGCCTGCGATCTGGCTGAAGGGACATTGGAAATCGTCGATACACCGGCTGGCGAGCGGATGCGGCTGACCATCGATCGCCACGCCGACGATCTGACGGGGACGGTGATCATCGATCGACCCGAAGGGCCAGAGACGCTTCGCCTCGAGCCCGCCGCTGACAACCATCATCGGCTTGAGAGCACCGTCGCCCCTGCCGAGCCGCATGAGTTCCAGGCGAGGTTGATCCTGGCCGCGAAGGGTCGCGAGCAGGTGCTGCCGTTCAAGATGGTCGAGCCGGAAGGTCACCATCACTGAGACAGGCAGGCCGTTCGCGCCAGTTCTCGACGAACCGACATCCGCTGCAAGAAGACAAATATGCTTCAGGTCCTGGCCAATCGCACTTACCGTCATCTCTTCCTGGCCCAGGTCATCGCCCTGATCGGCACCGGCCTTGCCACCGTGGCGCTCGGGCTGCTGGCCTATGATCTTGCCGGCGCCGATGCCGGCGCGGTGCTCGGCACGGCGCTCGCCATCAAGATGATCGCCTATGTCGGCGTGGCGCCTGTCGCCGCTGCGTTCGCCGAGCGCCTGCCGCGTCGCACCATGCTGGTTTCGCTCGACCTCATCCGGGCTGCGGTCGCGGTGTTCCTGCCCTTCGTTACCGAAGTCTGGCAGGTATATCTTCTCATCTTCGTCCTGCAGTCGGCGTCGGCAGGCTTCACTCCGACCTTCCAGGCCTCGATCCCTGACGTGCTGCCCGAGGAGAAGGACTACACGCGGGCCCTGTCGCTGTCGCGACTGGCCTACGACCTGGAAAGCGTCGTCAGTCCCATGCTGGCGGCGGCGCTGCTTTCCGTCATCAGCTTCCACGGCCTGTTCGCCGGTACGGTTGTCGGCTTCCTGGCGTCCGCGGCGCTGGTCGTCTCCGTGGTGCTGCCCAGCCCGCAAGCCTCGGAGCCGCGCGGCATCTATGAGCGCACGACGCGCGGAATCCGCATCTATCTGGCGACGCCGCGATTGCGCGGGCTGCTGGCCCTTAACGTTGCCGTCGCGGCGGCAAGCGCGATGGTGATCGTCAACACGGTCGTCCTGGTGCAGGCGCAGTTCGGCCTCTCGCAAAGTGACACGGCGCTGGCGCTCGCAGCCTTCGGCGGCGGATCGATGATTGCAGCCCTTGCCCTGCCGCGGCTGCTGGAGAACGTCCCGGACCGGGTTGCGATGCTCTCGGGCGCCGCGATCCTGGTCGCGGGCGTGCTGGTGGGACCGCTCGCCGGCAGCTACTATCTGCTGCTGCCGCTCTGGTTCGTGCTGGGGCTCGGCTATTCGCTGGCGCAGACGCCTTCGGGCCGATTGATCAGGCGTTCCGCCGATGCCGTCGACCGGCCCGCTCTGTTTGCTGCCCAATTCGCGCTTTCGCATGCCTGCTGGTTGATCAGCTATCCCATTGCCGGCCGCCTCGGTGCGGCGATGGGATTGCCCTTCACCTTCATTCTGCTCGGCATCATTGGCGCCGCAGCCCTGCTTGCCGCGATCTGGCTCTGGCCGAAACACGATCCCGACGTGCTTGTACATACGCATGTCGATCTGCCTGAGGACGACCGGCACATCGGCGACGCAGTATGGTCGGAAGCGGGCTATGAGCATTCGCATGGCTACGTCGTCGACGATCGGCACCCGAAATGGCCCACGGCAAGCTGAGAGCTCGAAATGCTTGGCGAGCTCGCCATCTATGGCGGTCTTTTCCTGACCGCGTTTGCCGCGGCGACCATTCTGCCGATGCAATCGGAAGCAGCGCTTGCGGGACTGCTTCTGACAGAAAGCTATGCTCCGGCTCTGCTCATCGCCTCCGCAAGCGCAGGCAATGTGCTCGGCTCGATCGTCAACTGGTGGCTCGGCCGGGGGATCGATCGCTTTCGCGACCGCAAATGGTTCCCGGTAAAGCCCTCGGCGTTGGCGCGCGCGACGCGATGGTATCAGCGCTATGGACGATGGTCGCTGCTGTTGAGCTGGTTGCCTCTTGTCGGCGATCCGCTGACGGTTGTGGCGGGAGCGCTGCAGGAGCCATTCTGGAGCTTCCTTGCGATCGTCACGATCGCGAAGGTCGGCCGCTACCTCGCGCTGGCGGCGATGACGCTGAGCTGGATTTAGCGCTTGTCGAGACCCGCGCCGGCACGGCGACATTACCCGAGACGGCGCTTTCCTTTGCCGGCCGCAACGCTGCGCGCCAACTTGGATTTGCGTCGCATATGTCTATACAAATGGGAATGCATGTGTACAATCGCTACCAACAATCAAAAAAGGGGAACTGAAATGATCACTCTCGACCGCCGCAATTTCCTTGTTTCCACCGCCGGCCTTGCCTTCGCCGCCGCGCTGCCACGCACCGCCTTTTCCGAAACCAACGACACGCTGAAGATTGCCATCGCCGCGGAGACCGGTGATCTCGAGCTGCTGCAGAATGGAGGTCATCGCCGACAAGGCCGTTCGCGATGCCGTCTATGCATCGGTCGACCGCGCGGCGATCGCCAAGGTCCTGTTCGAGGGCTTTGCCGACCCGGCCGCCGATCTGTTCCCAGCGAATGTGCCCTCGTCGGCCAAGCGGCATGACGTGCCGGTGCGTGATGTCGCGGCGGCCAAGAAGATCCTCGCCGATGGCGGCTGGGTCGACAGCGGGGTGCCTGGACCAAGGCTGGCTCTCCTCTGACCATCGACTTTCTGGTTTCCGAAGAGTCCCTACCGGGATCGCGGCGCATCGCCGAAATGGTTCAGGGCCAGTTGTCCGAGGTCGGTTTCCAGGTCCAGGTCTCTTCTGTCGACAACGCCACCATGCATGAACGACGCCCCGCCTTCGACTATGATCTCGCTTTCTTCACTACCTATGGCGCTCCCTATGACCCTCACGGGACCCTTGGCAATGCTTTCGTCTCGACGGCGGACAGCGGGCCTGACGGCAAGATCTATGTCTCGGACGCGCTCGACGGCGTAGTCAAGGCTGCGCTCGAGGCGAGCGGCGCCGAACGCGACCTGAAGATGCAGGCCCTCTACGACTGGCTCTACGACAACACCGCCATCTGTCCGCTCGTCGTCAGCCAGCGGCTGTGGGCCCACAATCCGCGCGCGGAGAATTTCTCGCTTCCGGCGACCGACTATGACCTGCCGTTCAAGGCGATAACGCTGAAGGCCTGAAGAGTTCGAGCCCAAGCGAGGCCTGACGATGAAACGCACGATCCTGCGACGGATGTTGCTTGCCTGCCTTTTGATCCTGGCGGCATCCGCGCTGACATTCGCCCTGGTTGCGGCGGCTCCGGGCAATGTTGCGGCGCTCATTGCCGAGCGTGCGGCAGGTCCCGGCGCTGACGCGCAAATGATCGCCAAGATCGGCAACGAGCTCGGTCTCTACGACCCGTTGCCGATCCGCTACGGACGCTGGCTTTCCGGCGCGTTGGCCGGCGATTTCGGCATATCGCTGCGAACGGGAAAGCCGATCTCGTCGGAGTTTGCCGCCCGCATCCCGATGACGGCGGCTCTGCTTGCCGGCGGCGGCGTTCTCGCCTTCATTCTCTCGATCACGCTCGGCATTGCCGGCGCCGTCAGCAATGGCGGCTTCATGGACAGGTTCCTCCATGCATTTTCGCTGATCGGCGCGTCGACCCCGAACTTCTTCATGGCGGCGCTGCTGGTCATCGTGTTTTCGGTGATGCTCGGCTGGGTACCCACCTTCGGGACCAGCGGCTTCACCTCATGGCTTCTGCCGTGGGTGACGATCGCGCTGTTCCCGGCCTCCGTACTCAGCCGTGTCGTTCGGGTCAACCTCTAGGAAGCGATGTCGCGGCCCACGCCGTCGAGCGAAACCTTCAGGTCCGTTCGTGGCAACCCGACCCGGTAGACGCCGCCAGGCATTTCCGTTCCGGCTTTGCCCAGTGTTTGCGCGACTGTCTGCCAATTGGATGCCGCCGATGCCGGTTCCAGCAGCGCCGAGACCGCGATCAGCATCGCGCCGCTCACGAGTTTTGCACGCATGGGAGTTCTCCTTGATCTGCCCCCATCGCCCAGCTTTTCAAGCCACGGCCGGTTTCATGGCAGGTGGCCAACTATGCGTTTCCGCCTTGCGGCGCGAAGCCCAGGCATAGAGCGCGTCGTAGATGACGAAGCCGTGCTTGAGCACTTCCTGGTCGTCGGGCGTCACGTCCCTGAGCCCCATGGAGATCGCAAGCAGCCCCGCCGACTGTGGAGTAAGATCGTGCCGATCCGTGTCGGCGCCGCGAACGATCGAAGCGATCGTCACGATGGCTGGATCGCGCTCGAGGCCGTATTTCGAGACGAAGGTGTCGAAACTGCAGCCGTCGCCGACATGCGTGAATTCGACGCCCGGCACGTCGTACGGTGTGGCGCCCGTTTCCTCGGCAACACAGATCACCTGATCGGGTAGCACGAACAGGAATTCGGACTCCTTGTCGATGAAGCGGGCGATCAGCCAGGGGCAGGCAATGCGGTCGATGACCGGACGTTCGCGGGTAACCCATTTCACAGCGTTGTCTCCCTTGTTTTGGCAACAAGCCCAGGCGGCCCACTGCCATAAGGAGGTCAAGGCTACGCCCGAATATGAAATGATACAAGTGTTGCATTTATTTTTGCACGTGATACGGTTCACTTATGAGTGAGGGGGAAACGACGGAACAGCGCTGGCTGCTCCTTATCCATCGGCTGCCGAGCAAGCCGGCCTATTTCCGGGTGAAGATCTGGCGGCGGCTGCAAGGCATCGGCGCGGTCGCGGTAAAAAGCACCGTCTATGCACTGCCGGCCAATGCCGAGACGCAGGAGGATTTCGAGTGGCTCCTGAAGGAGATCGTCGCGGGTGGTGGCGAGGCGATGGTGTGCGAGGCGCGTCTCGTCGACGGATTGTCGGATGCCGAGGTCCAAGCGCTCTTCGATGCGGCGCGTGATGCCGACTATGCGGAGATCGCCAAGGAAGCGCGTGGTCTCGCCGCCGAGATCGGCGCGAACGCCACGCCGGAAAAGCGTGCGGAGACACGGTCGCAGCTCGGCCGAATACGCAAGCGGCTCGCCGAGGTGGACACGATCGACTTCTTCGGCGCCACAGGTCGCCTCGCGGTCGAGGGTTTGCTCGGCGAGCTCGAGACGCATCTCGTGGAGGACCGGCCCATGACCGAGGAGTCAAAGGCGACTGAGCCGATTACTGACCTCAAGGGCCGGATCTGGGTGACACGCCGCGACGTGCACGTCGACCGGATGGCCTGCAGCTGGCTAATCCGCCGCTTCATTGATCCAGACGCCGTCATCCGCTTCGTCCCGGGCAAGAGCTATGCGGCAAAACCGGGAGAGCTGCGCTTTGATATGTTTGACGGTGAGATAACCCATGAGGGCGACCGCTGCAGCTTCGAGGTGCTGCTCACCCGGGCCGGGCTTGACGACCCGGCGCTGCAGGCCATCGCCGAGATCGTCCATGATATTGACCTCAAGGACGGCAAGTTCGGGCGCGACGAGACGACGGGCATTGCCAGCCTAATCGCGGGCATCGCCATGACGAATAAGGGCGACGAGCAGCGGATCGGGCAGGGCGGCCCGGTCTTCGACAATCTCTACCAGTATTTCCGCCAGAAGCGCGGGTGAGGGGAACCAATGACCAGCGTCCATGCCGTCCATCCGAATGCGCTGGGGGATGAACCTTCGCATGGCATCCCCTTCCGCGAAGCAGTGCGGGTCTGGGCGCGAGTCGCTGCATTGAGTTTTGGTGGCCCGGCCGGCCAGATCGCGGTAATGCATCGCATCCTCGTTGAGGAGAAGCGCTGGATCGGCGAGACGCGATTCCTGCATGCGCTGAACTACTGCATGCTGCTGCCAGGACCGGAGGCCCAGCAGCTCGCCGTCTACATCGGGTGGCTCCTGCATAAAACCCGAGGCGGGCTCGTGGCCGGCACGCTGTTCGTACTGCCCGGCGTCCTCGCCATCATGGCGCTGAGCTGGATCTATGCAATATTTGGCAATGTCGGCGCGGTGCAGGCGCTTTTCTTCGGTCTGAAGGCCGCCGTCCTCGCCATCGTGCTCGAGGCGGTTATCCGGGTCGGCAAGCGGGCGCTCAAGAACAAAGTCATGATAGGCCTCGCCGCCGCCGCCTTCATCGGGCTCTTCCTGTTCCATGTCCCATTCCCGCTCATTGTCCTGACGGCCGGAGTGATCGGGTACGTCGGCGGGCGGGCCGGGCTGGCAGCTTTCATGGCGGGCAACGGCCATGGCAAGGTCGGCGGCAAGCAGGTCGCCGACGCGGAATCGGCGCTCGGCGAAGGCATTCCTGCCCATGCTCGCCCGCCGGTCAGCTGGTCGTTGAAGATCGGAGGCGTGTTTCTGGTGCTATGGCTGGCACCTGTCCTCGGCTTTTTCGTGCTGTTAGGGTCCGGCAATGTCTTCGCCGATATCGCGGTCTTTTTCTCGAAGATGGCGGTCGTGACCTTCGGAGGCGCCTACGCCGTCCTTGCTTACGTGGCGCAGCAGGCTGTCGATACCTATGGCTGGCTGAAGCCTGGCGAGATGCTGGACGGCCTCGGCATGGCGGAGACGACGCCTGGCCCCTTGATCATGGTGACCCAGTTCGTCGGCTTCATGGGCGCGTTCCGGGCGCCGGGATCGCTTAATCCACTGCTCGCCGGAACGCTGGGCGGCCTGCTAACCACCTGGGTCACCTTCACGCCTTGCTTCCTGTGGATATTTGTTGGTGCGCCATTTGTGGAAACTCTGCGCAGCAACAAGGCCTTGTCCGCCGCGCTGGCGACCATCACGGCGGCCGTGGTGGGCGTGATCCTGAACCTGGCGGTGTGGTTCGCGCTTCACGTCCTGTTTGGATCACTGCGCGAGGTCAAAGGATTCGGCATGACATTCGATGTGCCCGTGCCCAGCTCCGTCAACATCGCGTCGCTCGTCCTGACATTGGGTGCGCTGCTAGCGGTGTTTCGCTTCAAGATCGGCATGCTCCCGGTGCTCGCCGGCTGTTCGATCCTCGGGCTGCTCTACGGGATGGCGACAGGAGCGATCTAACCCGTGCAGCCAGCGCCGCTTACCAGGGGTAAGGAGGCATCGTTGACGTTACAGCGGCTCGTTCACGGCTTGCGCAAAGCTATTCCGAAGCGGCGCTTCAGGCTCCTTCCCGTCGGTGCTGAGCCGACTGCTGCGAACCTGCTGATATCAAGGGGACTGCGGGCGTTCAGTGACGGTCTGGTCAGCATCCTGCTTCCCGCCTATTTGGCCACGCTCGGCTTCGACGCCTTCGAGATCGGAACCCTGTCGACGGCGACGCTCGCCGGTTCAGCCGTCCTCACCCTGGCCGTTGGGATCGTCGCGCATCGCTTCTCCCGTCGTGCCCTGCTGACCGCAGCGGCTGTCCTGATGATAGCCACGGGGATCGTGTTCGCTGCAGTTCGCGACTTCTGGCCGCTGCTTCTCATCGCATTCGTCGGCACGCTGAACCCATCTTCAGGGGACGTCAGCGTGTTTCTACCGCTCGAACATGCGCAGCTTGCTCAGAACGTCACCGACCGCGGCCGCACGGCGCTCTTTGCGCGCTACAGCCTCATCGGCTCCCTCGCCGGCGCCGTCGGGGCGCTGGCCGCCGGAGCGCCCGACTTTCTCCGCGACGCCATCGGTCTGGAAACAGGCCCTCCAGGCAGCTTTTCTACTTTATGCCTCGCTTGGGTTGGCGGCGGTGCTCCTCTATCGGCGGCTGCCGAGTGACGCGCCTGACGCAAACAGAGTGTCGGCACAGCCATTGCGCAGGTCTCGCTCCATCGTTCTAACGCTCGCCGCACTCTTCAGCCTCGATGCTTTCGCAGGCGGCTTCGTCGTCCAGTCGTTGTTGGCCCTCTGGCTCTTTCAACGGTTCGGCCTGTCGCTCGCCGCCGGCGCAATCTTTTTCTGGACGGGAGTCCTTTCAGCTGCGTCCTATTTGGTCGCTGTGCGAATTTCCCAGCAGATCGGACTCATAAACACGATGGTGTTTACGCACCTTCCGTCGAGCCTCTGTCTGGTGCTCATCCCGTTCATGCCGAGCGTCGCTCCGGCTATCGTTCTTCTGCTGATTAGAAGCGCGCTGTCGCAGATGGACGTGCCGACCCGCACATCGTACGTCATGGCCGTGGTGACGCCCGAAGAGCGGGCTGCCGCGGCGAGCATCACCGCCGTCCCGCGCAGCCTCGCGGCGGCCGCCAGTCCAGTCCTCGCAGGGGCTCTCCTTGCCGTCTCCAGCTTCGGCTGGCCTCTGATCATCGCCGGTGGGCTGAAAATTATCTACGACCTTCTGCTGCTCGCGACATTTCGCAGTGTTCGCCCTCCAGAGGAGCACGGGGGCGGGAGGAATGACATGTCAGTCGGCCATGATCGAACTGGCAACGACGCGCGGGTTTCCTGGTGGCGTTGAAGGCACGACCACCAGCCGGACAAATTGCTTACGTCCGCCGGCAACGAGGATGTAGAGACGCGAGAACTCCTCCGTATCGCGATCTTCGGCAATCTTCTCGGCATCCGTACGGGTGAAGAAACTCTTCCGAAATGCTTCTTGATCGACATCGGGAAATGCCAGCGTACACGTCTGCACCGGTTTGCCGCTCATCGTTGCCTTGGTGGTGCCGATGATGGTTCCTGCTGGCAATCCTTCCTCCGCTTCGGCCACCAGCCATGCCTCCACTGAGGTTGGATTAGCGATTGGCGCGAGTTCGGCGAAGCCTGCTTCGGCAATAAGTGTCCACCTGCGTTCGTGCGCGGTCTCTATCATGCGCTCGAAATTGGGACCCTCGGCCAGACAGGTACGGTGAAATTGTTCGACAGCCTGATCCGCATCACTGGCGGCCTGCGCCGGCGACATCGTCAGACCCAAGATGGTCCCTGCCAACGTTAGAAATCGGAACATGTCTATCTCGCGTAGCTGATGTGGACGAACCACTTATCCTGAACGGGCTACGACACTCGTTGTTCCGGACTGTCGGCGCCTGCATGGCCGGTATCTTGATGGAGGCGCGAAGCGCCTGCGCAGTTGATGCAATGTTCAGGCATCTGGCAACTGATGGAACCATGCCGCACTGGGTTTCGATGACGGACCCTGCTACAGACCCACTCACACCGCCGGGCGGGACCATTCGATCTCGTGCTGAGTTCCTGGAGACATCTCCCGGCGCTCGCCGAGGAACCTGCATGTCGTGCTCGCCGGCAACCAGCGCCGGTGGTTTTTCGGGCACTTGGCCTATGTCCCAGTCCACTGTGGAAACTTGTTAAAATCCCTTACGGCAAAGGTTTTCGAGGTCCGCTTTTGCCATTCCCTCGAAGCCCAGCGCGGGAAGAATATCATTATCTCCCTTAAGATCGCGACCGTAAGCCGCCGAGAATATGGCAATTCCAGATTCATGGAGAATCGCTGAATTTCCGCTGATCTTCCCCAACAAAACGGTCGGCAGCAGCCCGAACGGAACGTCCTCGAGAATATAGCGGCTTTCGATGGTTGACGGGCCGAAGCCGCCGCGGCCTTGGCGATCCATCTCCTGGTTCATTTCCGAAACGGTGGCCATGGGGACGTGAAACGACAATGAAAAATGCTCTTCAACTGTGCGCACGGCAATTCCAAAACGGGCGGCGATCGCCAATCGTTCCGCGTCCAGAGCCTCGATAAAGCGGCCGACAGCCGGGGTGACGTTTCCGGCCTGGCTCCACTGTTCTCCCTTCTCCATGCGTGTGAGATTAAGAAGAGCGATCCCGAGATGGTTCTGCGGATTGAGGTTGCTGAGCGCGATAGCAAGCATGCCGTCGCGCTTGACGAAACGATCGCCGAACAAGCTCGTGCAAAGCTCGAACCCTTGGTCCTGAGCACTGAAAGGCAGCGTCGCGACATCCAGTTTCTGGCGAACGGTTGCAACATCGATTTCGGCTGGCCCGCGCTGTTGCCCGGTCACGAGCGTGGTACCCCAGACGACGATCGGCAGCCTAACCTTCCGGTCGGCAAGCCGCTTGGAGAGATACAGTGCCCCAAAGGAACTGTGCGAGCTGATGATAACCGGCGTTCCGTCCCTTAGATAAGGAGTGGCAGCGTCCATCACCATCTTGTGGCCGTAAGCCGGCAACGCGATTATGACGACGTCGGCATCGGCAATGGCGTCTTTACAATCCTTGGCGATGCGCACCTTAGTCGTTGCCTTGATAGCTCCGGTAGCCTTCAGCAATCCACCGGCGGCCAGCGCCTTGGTGCGTTCTCCGGAAGGCGACCAAAGCATAGGGTCATGTCCCGCTTCGGCCAGATAGGCGGCAAGGCCGTAAGCAATCGCTCCGGCGCCAAGAATGCTTACGCGCATAAATTCCCTCCTGTTGCGGGCCTTGCAGCCTCCATTTCTCACTAGGAGGTTCCACAAATCGGAGCCGCATCTGCCATCGTCGGCTTCTGGCGATGGGATTCCGGCCTGAGCCCGCGATTGCAACATGCCTCAGCGAATATTCGTTTCCGCTTGACATATATCAAAAATGAATGAGACGATGTCAATCATACGGATTGCGTATGTAGAGAGAACATGGAAACCCGCGACCTTCAGAGCTTCCTTGCCGTTGCCGCCAACGGCAGCATCACCAAGGCTGCTGAGATGCTCGGGTGTTCCCAGCCTTCGGTGACACGCACCATTCAGGACCTCGAGGCAGAACTCGGCTTCGAATTGCTGCACCGGGTCGGTCGCCGGGTGCAGCTGTCTGAAGAAGGCGCCGCCTTCGAGGAGGAGGCGCGACGATTGCTGATGTCTTTCACCGAGCTTGCCGCGCGGGCCAAGATGATTGCCGCCGGCAGAGGGCGAATCCTGCAGATTGTTACCACTTCCGCGATCGGTACTGGCTTGATCCCAACGGCCATGGCCGAGCTCAAAGGTGTCGAACTTCCGCACGAGACGCATCTCGGGCAGTTCCTCCCCTCAATCGTCGCCCAGGAGGTGCGGAGCGGACGTGCCGAAATCGGGTTTTCAAGCTTGCCGCTCGATACGCCTGGTTTGGATGTCCTGCGGCTTTATTCAGCGCCTGATGTTGCTGCCGTGCGGGAGGACGATCCGCTGGCTGAACTTGACGTCATACCGCTTTCCGCTTTTGCCGGTCGCCGCGTCGCCACACTGCTCAACCCCCTACGTTTCCAGTTGCATGTCTCAAAAGCCTTGGCGGCCAGGGGCATCGACACAGGACCAGTGATCCGGACGAATACTGCATATGGCGCGTTACAGATCGTGCGTCAGACTGGTGCGGCGGCCGTCATCGATCCCCTCACCGCTTATGGCGTCGCCCTGCCCGATGTCGTCATCCGCCCGATCGACGCAACCGTTCTCTTTTATTGGGGCGTTGTGGCTGCCGAGAAACGCCCGCTTCGTCCAGTCGCTCAGGCGTTGATGGATGCGGTCGAGGCGGTGGCTGAACGGTCGATCGTCGGCTTCAAGAAACTCGATCCGGCCCTGGCTGGCCAATTGGTGACCGATCCTGCGTCCGGTACAAATCACGGAACGGGAATATGAAGCATATCCCCGCCGCGCCAACGTCGACAGGTCTTGCTGCGCTCGAAGTACAGCTCGCGCAAGATCTCGACTTTCTCGAACTGCCCGCCAAGCCATGGGTTCCCGCGCGTTCGCACGATGGCGTGCCGGTCCGCGATGTCGTGGTGATCGGCGCCGGCATGTGCGGACTTGCTGCCACGGCAAAGCTGGTGCTGACCGGGATAACCAATGTCGTGGCCTATGATGCGGCTCCAGCCGGGCTCGAAGGACCATGGGTGACGTTTGCCCGCATGCAAACGCTTCGGTCGCCAAAAACCCTGCACGGTCCGTCGCTCGGCCTGCCGCAATTGACGTTCCGCGCCTGGTTCACGGCGCAATGGGGCGTTGAGGCCTGGCGGTCGCTGGACAAAATCCCCAAGGGCCAGTGGATGGACTACCTGGTCTGGTACCGCAAGGTTCTTGGCCTGCCGGTGCGCAACAGCGTGCGCATGACCGGACTGGCAGCCGTTGGAGATCTGATTGCGATCGATATCGAAGGCGCGGAAACCGGCCGGGTTCTCACCCGTCGTCTCGTTCTGGCCACCGGTCGGTCGGGTTTGGGCGGTTTTGCCGTGCCCGATTTCCTCAGCGGCATCGATCGCGCCTATTGGGCCCATTCCGCCGACGACATCGATTTCGACACGCTGAAAGGTAAGCGTGTCGCTGTCATCGGCGCCGGTGCCTCGTCCATGGACAATGCCGCAACGGCACTCGAGGCGGGAGCCGGCTCTGTTGACATGTTGATCCGGCGCAAGGAAATGCCGCGCATCAACAAGCTGACCGGCATAGGCAGCCCGGGTGTCGTACTCGGCATGCATCACTTGCCGGATGCCTGGAAGTGGAAATTCTTCGATTATACCGCCTCGACCCAGACACCGCCGCCGCGTTCATCGACACTCCGCGTGTCTCGCCACTCGAATGCTCGGTTCCTTCTCGACTGCGGCATAGTTGCGGTGAAGGAGGAGACAGGGACCCTGCTGGTGGAAACCACGCAGGGGCCGTTGCGCTACGACTTTCTGATCGCGGCAACCGGCTTTTCAAACGACTTCAGCGGCCGCCCGGAATTTGCGGCGATCGCCCCACATATCCGCACCTGGTCGGATGGCCGATATAGGCCGGATATGGGGCCGGCTCGTGCAGGCATGTCGGACGCGCCGGATCTCGGTCCGGCCTTCGAGTTTCGCGAACACGTCCCCGGCTCCTGCCCGATGCTGGCGCATATCCACTGCTTCAACGACGCCGCCATGCTGACCCATGGCAAGGTCTCTGGCGATATCCCGGCCGTCAGCGCCGGGGCCGACCGTCTGGTCCGCGGCATTGCCGCAGCGCTGTTTGCCGAGGACGTCGAAACCCACTTCGCCAATCTGATCGCCTACGACACGCCCGAACTTCTGGGCGACGAATGGGTCGATTCAACACCCTTGCTGCAGAAGGAGGCTGCGTGGTGATCGACGCGATGGACAAGGCTGCCGGCCTTTCACCGGATGATACCCTTTTCGCCGCACGGCGGTTTCGGCCGGAATTCGTGCGAGGGGCGGAAGAATGTCGCCTCTCCGTCCTGCAGCCGGCAAACGATCAGGGGCTGGCGCCGAATTTAAGGGTTGCTCTGGCCCGCCGCATGGCCGCCCTGAATGCCGATCCTATCCTGATGGCCGAGTATGATGTGCAGCTGGCTCAGCTTGACCCGACTGAGCAGCTTCTGGCCTTGGCCCAAGGGGAAACGGATTTGATTGAACCCTTGGCGACCATCGTTGGTCATGTTGACCTGATCACTCTGACACCGAAAAGCGCGGAAGCGAGCCATATCGCTCTCCTGGAGAAGGCTGGATTGAACAATCCTCAGGTCGTCGCGCTCTCCGAACTGATTGCTTTTGTCAACTTCCAGACACGGGTGGCGTCCGGATTGCGCCTGATGAGGTCGACATGATCTCCTCGGTTCGTCTGAAGCCATTGAATTGGCATCCGTACATCGCGCCGGTCGAGCTATCCGAGGCCACGCCGGAACAGCTCGATGCGATGAAGGTTACGCCGTCGGCCAAGAAAGTTTCGGAATATGTACGGACCCTTGTGCATGATCCGGAAAGCTATCTTGCCCGCACCATCTTGTTCAACGCAATCATGTATGTCGAGGGCGGGCTCGCCCGTCCCGATCGGGAACTTGGCGCGTTGGGCGCCTCGATGGTCAACGGCTGCAAATTCTGTGCCGTTGTTCACGCCCGCAGGCACGCAGAACTGACCAAGAGCGACGAGGTGGTCACCGCGCTGTATCTCGACAAACCTGAAGCGCTCGGCCCACGCGATGCGGCAATCTACAGCTTTGCCCGCCGCCTCTCGGCAGCACCGTCGGAAGCGACGACAGACGATATCGCCGCCCTTCGATCAGTCGGCATGGATGACTGCGAGATCATCGACCTGATCCACGCCATATCGATCTTCGGCTGGGCAAACCGGCTGATGCACGTTCTCGGCCATGCGGAGAGCGGGTGATGATGTCGCATGCGATCAAGGCACTCCGTCCCACACTCTGAAGGACACCAACCAGCAATGCTCGACCTCAAAGATATAAGACTGTCGTACGGAAGCACGCAGGTCCTGAACGGCGTCAATCTCTCGGTAAAGCGAGGTGACGTTGTGTCAATCATCGGCCCAAGCGGCACCGGCAAGACCACCCTGCTGAAATGCATCAACTACCTGGTTAAGCCTGCATCTGGAACCATCGCGTTCGACCAGATTCGGATGGACTATCAGCGCGCCGACAAGGCAGCCATCCAGGCGATCCGGCTCCGGACAGCGATGGTCTTTCAGCAATTCAACGTCTTCAAGAACATGACCGTCCTCCAGAACGTGATGGATCCGCTGGTCGTAGTGCAGCGCAAGTCCACGGACGAGGCGCGTGAAATCGCGCTGCGAGAGCTCGAAAGGGTCGGCCTCTCAGCGAAGCGGGACAGCTATCCGTCCCAGCTCTCAGGTGGCCAGCTCCAGCGTACAGGCATCGCACGTGCGCTGGCGGTTCGGCCGGATGTGATGCTCTTCGACGAACCGACATCATCGCTGGATCCCGAATTGGTCGGTGAAGTCCTGAAGGTGATCAAGGACGTCACGTCGTCCGGCATCACCTCGCTGCTTGTGACCCACGAGATGCAATTCGCAAAGAACATCTCGAACCGGATCGTCTTCATGGATCGTGGCGTGGTTGCCGCCGACGGCAGTCCGGCTGAGATCTTCGATGCGCCTTCCAGCCCGCGACTTGCTCAATTCCTGCAGTCTGAACTCGCTTTTCAATAATCCAACAAGAAGGGAACCCAAGAAATGTCTGCAATCAAATCCAGTTTTTCGCGTCGTTATGCCCTGGCCGTCGCCGGCGGCATCGCAATTGCCCTTGCAACAGCAGGGATCAGCTACGGTCAGACCGTTCGGACAATCAAGATCGCGACCTCTGCCGAATCCAAGCCATTGGCTTGGGGCGCGCTCGGCGTTGAGCCGCAAGGGTATGAACCCGATCTGCTGAGGGCGATCAACGCAAAGCTGCCGCAATACAAGTTCGAAATGGAAGGTGTCTCCGACATCGCGCAGGAAACCGGCCTGGCCACAGGCAAATACGACATCGCGGTCGGCGGTTACTACAAGTCACCCGAGCGCGCCAAGCAGTTCTTCATTCCGGAAAACCCCATGGGCGCCAGCCTGATGAAGATCTACAGCAAAAAGGGCAGCGGCATCAAAGAAATGAAAGATCTGGTCGGCAAGAGGATCGTTCCGACCACGGCTGGCGGCGGAACCTATAAATTCATCATGAACTGGCAAAAAGAAAATCCGCAATACAAGCTTGACGTGACGGCGTCGAGCGCCGGAATCCCGTATCCAAACCGTTTGGATGAGGTTCAGAACGGCAAGTTCGACGCGCTGGTCCTGCCTTCAAATCTTGGTGAGCAGACCGTCATCGATGAAAAGAAGCTCGACATCGTGGCGTCCGAACCAGTCTTCAGCAACAACACCTATATGCTTATTCACAGGTCAGATGAAAACAAGGTTCTGGTCGATGACGTGAACAAAGTTCTCAAGGAGTTGAAAGACGACGGCACGATCGAAAAGCTATCGCAGAAGTGGTTTGGCGAAGGCATCGTCAAGTATATGAAATGATGTGATCTAAGTAGATATCGTCAGCGGCAAGGCTGAATTGCAAGAAGGAGCGTTTCAAAGTGGATGTTTCTGCTATGATTCCCGAGTTGCTCTCGGCATTGCCGCTGACGCTCGCTATTACGTTTACCGCCATGTTGGTCGGCTTTTGCTTGGCGCTCGTTGCGACAACATTGCGGATTCGCAGGATACCAGTGGTCAGCCACCTCACCGACCTCTACGTGTCCTATGCCCGCAGCGTTCCCGTCGTCCTCCAGTTGTTCGTCGCGTTCTACGGGCTCCCCCTATTGGTGGCCCTGTTCGGCTCCGCAGATTTCTTCTCGCCGACGATCGCTGCGATGGTCGGACTGAGCTTTTACCATGGCGGCTATCTGTCGGAAGTCCTGCGGCCCGCATACCTGGCCGTCGATCGCGGCCAGCATGATGCAGCCGACAGTCTCGGATATACCTTTCGCCAGAAGATCACCCGCATCGTGGGCCCGCAAGCGGTGCACTTCGCATTGCCGGGCTATGGAAACTCCATCATTTACCTGATCCACAACGTTGCGCTCGTCATGTACATCGGGGCGGCGGACGTGATGGCGACCGCGCATTTGATCATGGAGCGCGACTATAACCAGTACCAGTTCGAAACATACCTCGTCCTGGCCGTCATCTATGCGCTGATGTGCCTGATTGCCTGGTTCATCGTGCACTTGTTCGAGCTTCGCTCGCCGATGCAGGCGCCTGAGGCCACGACAACAGCTCAGATCAAGAACGCGGCCATCGCCAGCGTCTGACCTAAAGGGTATTAAACCATGTTCGATACCGAAATTTTGCTCCAGGACACCCAGGAAATTCTGGGCGCCGTACCTGTAACGCTTGGAATGGCGCTGACGATTTTCGTCTTGTCGACGCTAGTCGGCAGCATTTTTGCACTCGTCGAATACAGACGAGTCCCGGTGCTGCGAGAGCTCATCATGGCTTACAAGATCGTCTTCAAGGGCGTTCCGATGGTCATCGTGATTTTCCTCGCCTATTTCGGTCTGCCCCCGGCATTCCAGTTCCTGCTCTCGTTGCTCGGGATCAACTTCAACGCCCACGAAACACCCAACTCGGTTATCCTTATTATTGCGGTGACAGGCTGTATCGCTGCGTTCCAATCGGAGATTATCAAAGGAGCCCTGAACGCCTTTGACACCGGTCAGTCAGACGCCGCCCATTCCCTTGGCTATACGAACGGCCAATTGTTCCGACGGATTCTGTTTCCCCAGGTGGCTCTCACGGCAATTCCCGACCTGACAACCTCGATGATGGTCATCATGAAGGCGCTTTCTCTCGGATTCGCCATCGAGGTTGTCGATATCTTCGCCCAGTCCCAGCTGACCGCCGCGCTGAACTACTACTACCTCGAAGCCTTCGTGATTGCCGTCGTGATCTACATGGTGATTGCCTATATCGTCACCCAGATTGCCGACAGGCTGGAGCAGGCGCTGAGGGTGCGGACGTGAGCGAAGCGTCGTCAGGACCCGCGCAGCAAGGGCGGAGGAACTCTCAGTTGAGGCCTGCAAACAGCTCATGGGGCGAACTCGCAGCCAGACCTGCGGGCTCATGTAATCGACACCTCACCCTGGTGGTGCCACAGTCGACGGCTTGCCGACGATGAAGGGCGAAGTGTCCAACAGCAGGCGCCGCATTATCGCAGATTGGTCAGATCCACTGGACGATTGTTGATGATCGCTTCCATGGAAAAGAAGCCTGTCACCGTAGCCAGGTCGAAGTTCGTGATCAGTTTCTGGTAGAATGCATCGTAGCCGGACATGCCTTGTGTCACGACCTTGATCAGATAGTCCCAGTCCCCTCCGATCCGATAGAAATCGATCACCTCCGACAACCGTTCAACATGGGCACGGAACGCCTCACTCCACTCCTTGGAATGGTGGCGAGTGCGGACCATTACGAAAACCGTCAGGTCGAGTCCCAGCGCTCGCAGATCGATATCGCTGTGCGACCCCCGGATAAGGCCTAGCGACTGCAGGCGCTGGATCCGCCGCCAGCACGCGTTCTGAGACAGGCCGACCCTCTCCGCCAAATCTCGCTGGGAAACGCTTGCATCGATCTGCATGGCCGTCAAAATCTTCATATCAAATGCATCGATTTTCGCCCGATCTTCGATCATCTGACACGCTCTTTGCAAGAAATTGCAGAAAATAGGTGAATTTTTTCGACCGTGGAGCAGGGTACAATCCGAGTCAATATCCGAGCCGGGGAGAATGACCGTGCAAGCAGCTCGCCCAACGACAGGGCAGACCGAGACCCCTCTGTCAAAGTTCCGCCAGGGGCTGAAGAAAAAGGCTGACGTGACCGCCGACCTCCGGGATGGGCTTGTGGGATCGACGGCGAAAATCGTGGGTCCCTACGGGCAAAAGGACCTGGTGTACGCCGACTATGTCGCGTCAGGCCGCGCACTCCGTCAGATCGAGCGCTTTGTGCTTGAGGAGGTCCTGCCGTACTACGCCAACAGCCACACGGAAGCCTCGTATTGCGGAGGCTTCATGACCCGCATGCGTCGGGAAGCGCGCGCCCTGGTCGGTCAATTCTGCGGGGCCACCGAACGGCATGCTGTGATCTTCACCGGCTCCGGCGCTACGTCGGGGATCAACCGCCTCGTCAAGCTATTCGGCGTCGCCGAAGCCGTGGCAGCGGGCAAGCGCGCTCGGATCATTATCGGTCCCTATGAGCATCACTCCAACATTCTGCCCTGGCGCGAGAGCGGAGCAGAAATCGTGGAAATCGCCGAGGATCCGTCTGGCGGGCCGGACCTGTCTCAGCTCAAGGACGCGGTTGGCGAGGGGTCGTCAGATCTGACGATATGCTCGATGTCCGCGGCCTCGAACGTCACGGGCATCACCAGCGATGTTGCGGCCATCACCGTGATCGTGAAGGCCGCCGGCGCAAAGATGATCTGGGACTATGCGGGCGCAGGTCCCTACCTGCCGATTTCCATGTCGCCCGCCCCTGATGCCCAGATCGACGCGATAGTTGTTTCGCCTCACAAGTTCCTCGGGGGTCCCGGCGCCTCCGGCATTTTGATCGTTCGACGCGACGGACCTTCGACGAAAACGCCGTCGTGGCCAGGTGGCGGGACGGTGAAGTTTGTCTCCCCGAAGACACACGATTACAGCGACGGCCTGGAATCCCGCGAGGAAGCCGGCACGCCGAACGTGATCGGCGACATACGAGCCGCGCTGGCCTTCATCGTCAAAGATGCGATCGGACTCGACGCGATGACAGCGCGCAATCGCGAGCTGGCGCGTCGTGCTTTTCGCGCATGGAAACCCCTGCCGCGGCTGGACCTCCTCGGTCTATCGGATCCTGAGCGGCTTCCGATCTTTTCTTTCCGGGTCAAAAACGGAAAGGACGGCTACGTCCACCAGCAGTTGATCACGCGCATGCTAAGCGACCGGTTCGGGATCCAGGCGCGCGGTGGCTGCGCCTGCGCCGGCCCGTATGTTCACAGACTGCTGTCGATCGACGACGAACAGTCCGAGGAAATCAGGCAAGCCATTCTCTCCGGCGACGAAATGAAAAAGCCGGGATTCACCCGGCTGAATTTCAGCGTTCTGCTGCCGGACGAGAAGGTGCAGTTCATACTCGATGCCGTGGCGCAGATTGCGTCCGACGCAACGGACTTCGAGCGTGACTACGACCTCGACCCTGGCCGGGCGATCTTTTTCCCGCGAGCCGCAGTCGAGGGCATCGCCCATGCAGCAGCCTGAAGTCGTCGGCTTCTACGATGCACGGACGGGCAGCATCCAATATGTCGTTGCATGCCCGAGTTCGCGAAGATGCGCCATCGTCGACCCGGTGCTCGATTTCGACGAAAAGTCTGGCTCGACGGCAACGACAAATGCGGACACGATCCTCGACTACATCAAAAGCCACAATTTGAAGCTCGAGTGGATCCTGGACACCCATCCGCATGCCGATCACTTTTCGGCCGCGGGTTATCTCAAGGCAAAAACCGGCGTGCCGATAGCGATCGGCGAGCGCGTGAAGGAAGTGCAGCAGATCTGGCAGGAGATCTATAATTGGCCGGATCTCGCATGCGACGGCTCACAATGGGATCGGCTGTTTGGCGACGGCGAGATCTTCAAGATTGGCGAGCTGGAAGCCCGCGTCATGCACTCGCCAGGGCACACATTGGCGTCGATCACGTATGTCATCGGCGACGCGGCGTTCATTCACGACACGCTTTTCATGCCCGATAGCGGCTCCGCCCGCGCCGATTTTCCAGGCGGCAGCGCAGCTGATCTGTGGCAGTCCATCCAGGACATTCTGAGCTTACCCGGCGAGACCCGTCTCTTTACCGGTCACGACTACAGGCCGGGAGGGCGCCAGGCTCTGTGGGAGAGTTCGGTGGCGGAGCAGAAAGAGAAAAACCAGCACGTCGCCGGTCAATCTCGGAGTGCGTTCATCAGGCTTCGAGAGGCGCGAGACAGGGCATTGCCGATGCCAAGGCTCATGTTGCATGCCCTCCAGGTCAATATTCGCGGAGGAGAGCTGCCTCAGGTCGAGGAAAATGGCCTGCGTTATCTGAAAATCCCGCTCAACGCGCTGCCAGGATCGGTCTGGGGTCAGTGACGAGTTGGAAGGGCTCCCTCCAGCAGCTTCAGCTCACGATCGGTTCAGGATTGCGCCGGATACACGCTCGTCCGAATTGGCGCAGGCGGGTCGATCCTCGCCACGTACGTCGTCGGGATGAGCAATCCTCGGAGCGCTCTCGGAGGTGATCGCGGTAAGCAATTGCGGTGGCGCGCCTGCAACACTATTATCGATCATGTTCTGAGGAGGTATCTCGGATGTGGAATAAGATCGCCAAGCTTCGGTTATCGAGCCGCACCTGGGAGGCAATTCTTTTGGGGATGAAAAGCTTGAGGCGGACCTCAAATAGCCGATGTATGTACTGGTGATTTGACGCAATTCCATAGACAGCATCGTTGGCACCACGAGATTTTCGCGTACAGCTTCGGGATTGCGCCCGGCCGCGGGCCATCACGCACCACTTCACGGCACGTCGTTCAGATTTGTGCAGTGCTTCAGTTTAACGAAATCGAAGTTCCATAAGATAGATTACGCGACTTTCATCAGACGAAGTTGACATTTCTAAGTATCCCACGTATGCCTGACACTCGCTGCAAGTCTTCTGGTTGTCGAGGGCAAGCAGATCAGTTCTACATCAGTAACTCCTACTCGACGTTCCGTTTCAGAAGATCATTTTTACTTAAGATCGTCTCATCGTCTAATGAAACCGGACGGGATGACCCACTTTTTCTGGAACGCCCGGGGGTCGGCGTCCCAGGTCAGACCATCGGCTTCGCTCGCCTGCTCTCTCGGCGCACTCACTTGTGCGGCATGCAATAGACGCCCTCAGATTCCATGAGTACCGCGCCGCCCTTCAACTCACTCAGTGCGCCGACCCACGCTTTCGAATAAGTGCGGCTGGCATCCACGGCCGTCAGCCAAAGACGCGATTGTCGGCCAGTTCGACTTTAGCTTCCTGCTGCAAAGGACTTGCCTGCACGGTCTGTTGATAGTGGCGTTTGATCCTGACATTGCTGGCCGGGAACTCAGCTTCGTTGCTCCCGTAGTTCAGCACAAAACCAGTGTGCTCCTCAGCCACTGAGCAACCGCCATCACGCTCACACACGATTTTGGCAGCCGTCCTGCAGTCCCATTTCAGTGAAGCGGGCCACATAGGATTGTCCACGCTTGATCGCGGCTTGTCGCTCTGACCAGCCGCCGTCAACACTGCGCCTGTGTTCAAAATCACAGTGGACAGGAGAAGCGCCTTGAACATTACAAACCTCCCTGAATTACGACCCCATAGTACCTCGTCCTGCGTGATCGCCTGGCTCGTGGCATGTTGAGATTGAACCAGCTTTTCTGGCGCACGCCGTTCGCGTCATCATACTCGATGAACCAGGGATTTCCGCGCACCGGTCGAGGGATGGTGTAGTAGGTGGGGCCATTCCCAAGGGATTGCCCTCGATCGTTCCCCGCGGTTTGGATTGTTGCTGCAACCACCTTACCGTCGATTTCGATTTGGACCTGTCGAGATCCGTCTCCATGATACCCGCCGAGGCCGCTGTCTTTCACAACGACGGGCAACGTGAGCCTATCGGATGAGATGCGCCAGATGCTCCGTTCTTGACCCAGTCCGGGCCGGTCGGAGTTGGCGCCAACCGCTTGCCAGCCAGACGGACAATCCTCATACTTCTCAAATTTCGCGGCGCTTGAGTTGGCTTGCGGACAGATGGCCAGTTAAAACCCGGGGCTTCCATCGCCGCAATCAACTTGTAAATTGGCGGATGGCACGAGGGGGTACCCTGCCAGTCGCCGGATAGACATAGGAGCACCTGGCAGCCCCATTCCGACGTGCATCGAGCAACCCTTTATCGGGCGGTAAATAGTGTGGAGGGATGTCCAGCCGCCCCTTTGTCTGGTGAATGAAGTACGGCGGGGTTTCAGCTTTGGTTTCATGATGAAAGGTTTCCAACCTGCAAAGAAAAAGGAGAGAAAATGTTCCGTTATCTAGCGCGCCGTTATGATCGTAAGCACATCCTGAGATCATTAGAACGTCAGAGGCGTATTCATGATAAGCTGATTCCATTTTTTCATGATGGTTCTGACGAATTGGTCTTCAATGAAATTTCCAAAGGCGAGGTGTTTTTCGCGCCTATATTGCCGGCTGCTCCGTTAAGGGAAGAAGCGGATAGTGTTACCTTCCAATCTGATATTTCAACTGAAGACGAGGCGAACAACACGTTTGAATGCGTTGTTACCGACAGTGGATTGAAACAACATGCGCTTGTTGTGTTTCATCATTGGTATGCTCGGAGCCGGTATCCGGCATTTTCCAAATACTTCGCTGGAAAGGGCATAACGGTTATTGAAGCTACACTTCCGTATCATTTTGGGCGGGCTTCGAATGACTATTCTGCGGAAAAGCTTTTCAACGCGAATTTAGGGCGCACTGTCCAGTCGATGAGACAGGCTGTCCTAGATGGCCGTAAGATTGTTCGTTGGCTTTATAGTCAGGGGTATCAGAAAATCTCGGTTGTAGGGATGTGTTTGGGTGGCACTGTTGCGGGTCTCGTTGCTGCCCAAGAGCAGAAGGTTGATAAGGCGGTTCTCATGGTATCGCCGGGAAGCCCTGCTGATCTCGTCTGGACTGCGGAGACCATGACGGCCTTACGTGGTCGTATTGAACCGTCCATGTCACTGGAAGGACTAAGAACCGCTTGGGGTCTCATCGATCTAGAGAAGCATCTTTTCGGCCTTACACGTCCTCGTCTGGATTTGATGTTCTTGCTCGGTAAGGACGATACGGTTGCCCGCCCAGGAGGCTCTGAGCGTCTCATTGAGTTGCTGGCGAAGTGCAATCTTCCACCTGAGGTCGTGCGGCTGAATTGTGGGCACTCATCTATTGGAATGTTCCCCTACAATTTGATCGCGGCTCGGAAGGCTCTTCGTTTTTTGAAAGAAACCCCGACCCTGTCAGAGCTTTGGGAGGTTCGCGGGTTTCGCTACGACTTTAGCGAAGTTTGAGCTATTTGATGGCTCCGCGCCGGATCGCGGCCAGGGCGCGCGGGATGCGGTTCGGTCCCTCCCCTGCCCTCCCCCGACCAGGTCGCGCATGCGCGACAGCTCATCAACGACGATATCAAGCCGGCCGAGGTCGCCCGGCTCCTGAAGGTGCATCGCGCGACCTGAGCCCCTCGCAGTTCAGCCGAGAGTACAAGAGCATCTTTGGCAACTCGCCGATTGCGGATCTGCAGCTCTGAACTGTACCGGGCCACTTGTGACAATGAACGACCACCTTGCTTAAAGAGTAGTCATTCGCCGCGGCCTGCGACGCCGACGGGATAACGACAGCCGGCCTTCCCCGGCGCTTCCCTACTGCTTCAGCCGTGTCGACTCAGACTCTCGCGCTGCAAGACGTTCAGTTTCGGCCTCTTGTCTGGACGCGACTTCACCAGATCGGGCTGCGGAATAGAGAGCCGCGGCCTCGCCCAACCTGACCTGATCGGATTTCGGCACGGATGGATGTTCAAACGATTTGCCCGAGGCTGTCGCACGAGCGATTTCGCGTGCGCCGTCTTCACCGAAACGGGCTTCAATCGATTTCCTGAAGGTGGCGATCTCCCGACTGACCACCTGATCGGCTGACACCATCTTGAAGGTTTCGGCCCGCTCGCGATCATCCTTGGCCATTGCAATTTTTCCGAGCGCGGCTTTCGCCCGATCCGAAACATCCCTTACCTCCACCGCATCAGCCCTCATCCGCTTTTCCACATCACTGCGATAGGCCTGTGCTGCCCGGTTCTCGTACTCGGCGGTCCGGACAATGTTCGGGCCAATCGCGGCGGCGGCCTGTTGAGCCTCGGTCCGCTCTTCCCTCGCCCTGGCGCCGGCGAAGAACCCTTCCCTGCCCCGCAGCTCGCCGACCAAGCTGGTATCCGCCGATAGACGTCGCGCAGCACTTGTCGGCCCGTCTCGCGCGATGATGTCATCGAGACGCTGGGTTGCCGCTTTCGGATCACGATAGGCGGTCTCCAGATAGGTTGAGCGAGCGTCGCGCTCGCGCTGTACATCTGCATCGCGACTGACAGCGACGGCGATGCTCCGTTCGTCGATCGATCGCCCAAAGCTGTCGCGGCGCACGCCATCAGCATTCACATCCTGGAATGCAACTATCAGCACCCTCACGTCCGCTGGCCGGTCGGCTGTGGTGCTGGGCGACCCCTCTTCATTTCTGGCATCTGGAACAGACTGCCGAGTTTCGGTCTTGCCTGCCACGGCCCGATCATCGGCTGGCCCACGACGATCGCTGTCTCCTGCCTTTTTTGACTTCGGCGCCACGACGGGCTCAGGCGTCGCGCCTCGATGCTCAAGCCGACGCTGGCTCTCCGCGTCGTTGGCAATGGCGCCGGGCTGCATTTCCGGTGTGCGCGGATCTACCTGACGCATGCCCGCGCGTGCCTCCTCGACAACTGAAGCCATCGGCTGCTCCTCCTTTTCCCGGCCATTCTGAGCTTGCCCAACATGCAACGCTGGCCGAGCGTTCTCCGCCGCCCGTCCCTCGTCTAACTTCGCCCGTTGTTCCGCGCTGAGTTCATCGCGCGTTGCATAAGCCACTGACGCCGCCTTGATCTCGTTGCGGCCGATCTGGCGGGCGAGCTGCCGCAAATCGCGCGCCGTCTGCGTCGCCACGAAGATCGTCGCGCTCTCACGCTGCCGCGTCAGCGCCACATAGCTCGAGGCGGCACGCCAGTGATGCGTGTGCATGAGATAGGTATGATCGAGCGTCTTGCCCTGGCCCTTGTAGATGGTGCCGGCATAGCCGTGCCGGAATCCAGAAAACTCCGACGCAGACCACTCGACCTTTCGCCCTTTCCGGCCTGCCGCCGCATCAAGCGAGACACTGATGCGGCCAAAATTCCGGTCGATGCCGGTGATGGTCCCGGCGTTGCCATTGTAGATGCCGGCGCCTTTCAGCGTATCCGTGAACTGCACCCGGTCACCGACAGCGAACGCGGCCTCGCCATGCTTGGTCGTAAACACAAAATCCTTACCCAACTCACCACGCTCGCGACGGACCGCGCGCAGATCCTTGTTCAGCGCATCGACATCCTTGTTGGTATAGGCAAACACGAACCGCGATGCAGACGGATTGGAAGCAGAATCCTTGGCCCATCGCTCGACCAGTTTTTCTCGCAATTCATCCTGCTTCGACGTCCATACCACCGCCTTATTTCGGGCGAAGGCCCGGAGCGCGTCTTCGAAGCGACCGTCCGACAGATCGCGTGCCGCCTCTCTCTGCCAGTCGACCTTCTGGCGTGTCACCTGGGTTATCTCGGACGAGCCGTGCTCTTTCTTCAGCTCGGTGAACAGCCCGCCGCGCTCGATCGAGCCGAGCTGCCGGTCGTCCCCGGCCAGCACAACCTTGGCGCCCGACAGCCGCGCTTCGCGCAACACTTCGCCGGTCACCTTGGCGTCCATCATCGCCGCCTCGTCGACCACGACCAAAGTGCGCCGGTCCCACTGCGCGCGGCCGTTCTTCAGCCGGAACAGTTCGGCATGAACGGTCGAGCTTCTGGCTAACCCGTCCTCCTTCATGGTCTGCGCCACCGCATTGGTCGGCGCGAGGCCGACCACGCGATAGCCGGCCGCTTCATGCGCCTCGCAGATGGAGCCAAGCGCAAAACTCTTTCCCGTCCCGGCCCGGCCTTCGACTATTTTTAGCCCGCCGGACCCCGTCGCATGATCGAA
This sequence comes from Mesorhizobium sp. M1307, assembly GCF_040318155.1. Classification (NCBI taxonomy): domain Bacteria; kingdom Pseudomonadati; phylum Pseudomonadota; class Alphaproteobacteria; order Hyphomicrobiales; family Phyllobacteriaceae; genus Mesorhizobium; species Mesorhizobium sp. M1307. The sequence continues at coordinate 131,947 of NZ_JAMYLR010000013.1, forward strand.
CGCGGCCAACTGATCCGGCCGCAGTTCCTGCACGGACACGAGCCGCTCGCGCGCCCTTGCCCCAACATCGCGATGGGACCCTCCGGCCACGCGCCGTCCATCAGCAAGTGCCAAAACCTCCTGGTCGCGCACCGCCCGCGTTGTCCAGCGACCCACACTCTCGCCTGTCTCCCGGTCATGCAGCGCCAGCACATCGTCACGGCCGAGTACTTTGCCCTTCACATCCGCTCGTTCGCTCTCATCGAGAATGTGTTTTTTCAGATGCCGATCGAGATCGTACTCGGAAAAACTCGCCTGGTTGCGCGTCAGAACAGCCAGCACATGCTCCGGATCGCGCGCCGCTTCTTCGTTCGCCCGCCTGATATGCTCGGCCCGCACATTGGCCTCCGCACCCGGCGTGCGCATGCGGATCGGTCCGATGTGTTCCTGTGGCACCGCGCTCGTCGCATCCACCCGGATCGACAGCCCCTGTTCGGCAAAATAGCGGTTCTGATGATCGCGCCACAGCGCGCCCCACGCCTCGCCTTCCGCCACGATCGCCCGGCCCCCGCCCCGCTTGATGACGGGATCGAGATCACGCGCTTTTTTTGCCGCAAACCCTTCCTCCCCAAGACGCCGCGTCGTGATCAACAAATGCGCATGGTAATTGGCCCGCTCGCCCTCGCTCTCCGCCCCATGCGGCGCATGAACGTCCAGCTGCACCGCCAGCCCCTTTGAGACAAAATGTTCTTGCGCAAACGACCGCGCCAGCTCGACCCGGTCGTCATGATCAAGCTCTTGATTGGCCGGCAGCGCCAGCACGAGCTCGCGCGCCAGCTGCGCGTCCTTGCGTTTTTCCATGGCCTCGGCCGCATTCCACAGCGCATCGCTCGAGGCCAGCTCTGACGGCGCCCCTTCCGGCAACAGCACCTCGTGATGCTCCGGCGCCTCGCGGTGCTTGAAGTAAAACACCTCCCTGGTGCGCTGCGCCTTGATCGCCTCGCGGCCGTTGTAGGCGGCCGAGCGCACCGCGCTGCCGCCGTCGGATCGGGAGATGTATCGGGCACGGGCGAAAGCGATAGCCATTGCCGCAGGATGCCATCACTCGCGCGCCAGCGCAAGCAAGCATTCGAAGAATGCATATTGCGTCTGCAAAAATCCATCAATCGGCTAATCGACAGACGGTTGGCACTCTGGCGGATGCTTACTGCGGAAAACGCCAAGGAACCTTGGTTGCAGCCTCCGGCATATACAAAAGGGGGTTGAAGAGCCTCGCGCCGGCTGGCACAATCCCTTCGGGCTTGGCGGACGGGGAAAAAACGGAGATTCTCGCCATGGCCCGCACCTCGCTTGCCGAACGCATGAGCCGCCTGGAGCAGCAGCGGGCCAAACTCGCCGAACAGGAAGCTAGGCTCAAGGCGGACGAGCGCAAGCAGCGCACCCGCCGCCTCGTCGAGGCCGGGACCCTCATCGAACGGGCCGGATTGATCGATCTCGAGGAAGCCGCCCTCTATGGCGGGCTGCTGTCGCTGGCCGAGGGCGTGCGCGACAAGGCGCAACTCACCGAATGGATCAAGACCGGCAAAACCGCGCTCGATCGGGAAACGGTCGGCAAGGACGCAACGCACGAACCGTTGACCATCACCTTCCCTGCTCCGCTGCCGACCCCCTTCGCCACTCGCCTGCGCGGCGCCGGCCTGCGCTGGAGCAAAGTCATGCAGCACTGGGAAGGGCTGGCCGATCACGACGCAGTCGCCGCACTTGCCGCCGAGCAGAACGGCAGCGTGCGGCGCATTCATTCCACCGAGCAGCCCGATCGGGAGCCGGATCGCGGCCGAAAATCTGAACGCTCATAGCGCTGACGCCGGGGGACAAGATGTTCGGTCGGCTGTCGTACGATCTCGTCAAGACGCTGTTCAAGGCAGCCTTCGCCATCTTGCCACTCGTCATTTGGTATCCCGCCTGGCGCTATGCCCACACGCTGTGGGGCGACGCCTTGCTCGAATGGTATCGGACTGGTCTGTCGCCGGCATCAGTAATCTACAGACTTGGTTGCGCGGCATGGCCATCGATCGCGCTGCTCGGACCGGCCATCACAATGGCGGCGGCTCTCCTGATGCGCCGATCCGGTATGGTGCTGCCCCTCACTGCCATCGCCGGCGTGTTGGGCATGGCCGCCGCAACGGTTTTCACTGTCTGGCCGGAAGCGACACGACTGCTCGGCAACCGGCCAGCCCATGCCTGGTCCGCCATTTTGAACGCAGCGGACACGACCATCTTCTATGCCGGGGTTGTCGGCTTTCTCGCGACCACGGCCGGCGTCAGGGTGCTGATGGGAAAATCGCTGCACGCCCAAAGCGTCAAGCCGGTTGAGCGTGCCTCCTCTGATATCTTTGGCCACGCCGACTGGATGGACATTCGCGAGTCACAAAACCTGTTCGGCGGTTCGGCCAAGTCGCCAGCCAATCCGCGTGGCGGCGTCGTCATCGGCGAAGCCTACCGCGTCGATCAGGATGCGCCGGCCCGGCGCGGACAAAAGTTTGATCCGCGCGATCCAAAAACATGGGGCAAGGGTGGCAGGTCGCCTTTACTCACCTTTGATCTCTCCTGGGGCGGCACCCACGGCCTCGTCTTCGCCGGTTCGGGCGCCTACAAAACCGTCTCCGTCTGCGTGCCGACACTGCTCACCTGGCGCGGGTCGATTGTCACCCTCGATCCCTCCTCCGAGCTGGCGCCGATGCTGACGGGCGCACGCACGGCGATGGGCCGGCGTGTCATCTCAATCGACCCGATGAAGGGGACCGGAGCCTTCAATGCGCTCGACTGGCTGGCAAAAGATTCGCCCCTCTTCGACGGCGACATCCGCTCGGTTGTCGACTGGATCTGCGGCGAGAAACACACCGCCACCCGTGATGCGCCGCACGGCACCTCCGGCAAAGCCTTCTTCGAGGGCCGCGGCAAGGCCATCGTCGAGACCCTGCTTTCCGACATCGTCTTCGACAAAAATCTGTCCGACGACAAACGCAATCTCGTCACTCTGGCGCAACGGCTCGCCTTGCCGGAGGCAAAAATGCGGGACGAGCTAGCCCGCATTTTTGAACACTCCTCCTCGCATCGCGCCCGCCATCTCGCCGGCCAATTGATGGGACTGGTGGCCGAGACGTTCTCCGGTGTTTACGGCAATATGAGCGAGCAGACCGAATGGCTCGCCAATCCCGCCTACGCAAAACTGCTGTCGGGCAACAGTTTTCGCACTGCTGATCTCGTTTCCGGCAAGCTTGACCTCTTTATCAACATCCCGATGAAGGTGCTGGAATCGACGCCAGCGCTCGCTCGTGTCGTTGTCGGATCCTTGCTCAATGCCGTCTATGAGGCCGACGGCGTCTTGCCAGGCGGACGCGTCGTCTTCCTGCTCGATGAGGTCGCCCGTCTTGGCTACATGACCTCACTCGCCCGCGCCCGCGATGCCGGTCGCAAATACGGCATCACGCTGGTCATGCTTTATCAGTCCGAAGGCCAGCTGCGCGAACAATGGGGCGATGGCGGCAAGAGCGCCTGGTTCGAAAGCGCTTCCTGGCGATCATACGCCGCGATCAGCTCGCTCGACCAGGCTCGCGCTGTCTCCGAAGCGCTGGGCGAACATGGCGTCGTGCTGAGCTCCGAGACAAAAAACCGCGGCAAGAGCGCAAAGCCGCTCGAGATCGGCACCGCCTCGACCGGCGCCTCCGAGCAGAGATCGGAACGCGGCCGGCGGTTAGCTACCGTCTCCGAGATCCTCGCCGATGCCCGGGCGGACGAGCAGTTCGTTTTCGTCCAGGGCAGACAACCGCTGCGCTGCGGCCGCGCGATCTATTTTCGCCGGCCCGAAATGGTCGCACGCGTCGAGCGCAACCGTTTCGCGCCCCAAAGCCAGTCGGGTTGAGCAAGAGATGCAGCGCGATCTGATCCCGATCATCCTTGGCCTTGCCGTTCTGATCGTCGTGCTTGCGCTGCTGGAAGCCTATTCCGGCGTTATCCTCCTCATCGCGATGACCGTCATGGGCTGGCGGCTGGCGCATGCCGACAAATATGGCCTGCCGGCATCGCGGAAATTTTTGCAGGGGAACGATCGGCGAGACGTTGAAACCAAATCCGCTCTTCCCATCCGGACGTCAAAACATCGGCCGCTCGATGAGGTGCTGGCCGAACTCGACGCCATGACCGGATGGCGCTCCGTCAAGGCGGAGGTCAGGAAACTGGTAGCCGTGTTGCAAGCCGAGCAGGAACGTCGGCGCCACGGCATCAACGCCGCCCCCCCAAGCCTGCATCTGATTTTCCTCGGCAATCCAGGGACCGGGAAAACCACGGCGGCGCGTCTCATGGGCGAGATTCTTTTCGCACTTGGCCTCCTCAGATCCGGCCATGTCGTCGAGGCCGATCGCAGCCAGCTCGTCGCCGGCTATGTCGGCCAGACCGCGATTCTGACACGGCAAGCCGTCGAGGCAGCGCTCGATGGCGTGCTGTTCATCGATGAGGCCTACGCGCTGGCGCCGGAGGGACAAAAAAACGATTTTGGCCGCGAGGCGATCGACACGCTGCTGAAGCTGATGGAGGACCATCGGGATCGATTGTGTGTCATCGCCGCCGGCTACACTGGCGAAATGCGCCGCTTCCTGGATTCAAATCCCGGCCTGCGCTCCCGATACACCAGGACAATCATATTCGAGGACTATTCGGCTGAAGAGCTGGCGGGGATTTTTCGTAACCTCGCCGACCGCGAAGGCTTTGTGCTCGACGCCGCGGCCGAGGACCAGGCCAACCTTGCCTGCGTCCGCATGGAGGCGGAAGGTGGAGACCATTTTGGCAATGCCCGCGCAATCCGCACGCTTTGGGAAGGCACGCGCGAGGCGCAGGCCCAGCCGCACGCGCGTGTGGGTGTGGGTAATGCCGGTCGCGCAGCCATCATTACCAAAGGGCCCCAAGACATTGAGCCGGCGGAGGCGCCATAAGAGCGGCAGGGGTAAAT
>NZ_JAMYLR010000014.1:0-130821 GCF_040318155.1 Mesorhizobium sp. M1307
TTCCCATCAGCCATCGCATCAAGAAATGCGCCTGGAACGACGACTATCTCATCAATGCCATCACTCATATGCGATAGCCCTGCCCCTTGAGGGGGGAGATGTCCGGCAGGACAGAGGGGGGCGCGAAGGAACTCGACGAAGATCAGCTAGCCTGTCTCGCGGCAACCCGGCGCATCGAAATGACGCGGCGGCGGAGGATTTCCGTGCGCATCGCCGTTAGGTGCAGCGCGAAGAAAAGCACGGTGAAGCCGAGTGCCATCACCAGCAATGGCCACAACAGGCTTGGGTCGATGGTCGGGCCGCCGAGCCGGAACACCGACGCCGGCTGATGCAGCGTGTTCCACCAGTCGACCGAAAATTTGATGATCGGAATGTTGATGAAGCCGACCAGGGTGATGATGGCGGCGGCCCACGCGGCGCGCCCGGCATCGTCGAGCGCGCGGGTCAGCGCGATGATGCCGAGATACATCAGGAACAGGATGAAGACCGAGGTCAGCCGCGCGTCCCACACCCACCAGGTGCCCCACATCGGCTTGCCCCAGATCGAACCGGTGATCAGCGCAAGGGCGGTGAAGACGGCGCCGATGGGTGCCGCCGATTTCAGCGCCACGTCAGCCAGCGGATGGCGCCAGACCAGCGTGCCCAGTGCCGAGACCGCCATCAGCGTGTAGCACATCATGGCAAGCCAAGCGAAAGGCACGTGGATATACATGATGCGAACGGTGATGCCCTGCTGGAAGTCCTCAGGCGCCGTGAAGCTCATATAGAGACCCACGCCGAGGACGATGGCGGCGACGCTCGCCAACCACGGCACGACCTTGTCGGCCAGCCCGACGAACCGCGTCGGGTTGGCAAGGTCCATCCAGCCGGAGAGTCGTGAAGTCGTATCGCTCATGCGGCTTTACATAGACCGCCGGCGGAGTTGCGGCAACCGCAGCGGCGGTACGTCTTCCCTTCTCCCCTTGCGGGAGAAGGTGGATCGGCGCCTAGCGTCGAGCCGGATGAGGGGTGCTGGACGGAGTGAGGCGCCAATGATCGCCGTGCGCCGAAGTCTGGATTTTGGATGAAGATTTGCGCCAAGCCGGAGCACCCCTCATCCGACCTCGCTTCGCGAGGCCACCTCCTCCCGCAAGGGGAGAAGGCAAGCCGCGCTGCTCAGGCGGCTTCGTTCACCGGACGGCTGAGGCGGCGGACCTCCTCGTCGTTGAGCAGGCCGCCGGCGCGCAGCAGGCTGGCGAAGCGACCGTTGCGCAGCGACAGTTCGGTGAACCCGCCCATCTCGACCACCCGGCCCTTGTCCATGAACACGACCAGATCGGCGTCGCGAACGGTGGTCAGGCGGTGGGCGATGATGAAGGTGGTGCGGCCGCGCCGCAGTTCGTCGATGGCGTCCTTGACGCGGTCTTCCGTCTCGACGTCGAGCGCGCTGGTCGCCTCGTCGAGAACCAGGATGGGCGCGTCCTTCAGCACGGCGCGGGCGATCGCGATGCGCTGGCGCTCGCCACCGGACAGCTGTCCGCCGCGTTCGCCGACGACCGTGTCGTAGCCCTCGCACTTTGACAGGATGAAATCCTGCGCGGCGGCGGCATTGGCCGCGGCATGGACCTCGTCATAGGTCGCCTCCGCACGGCCGACGCGGATGTTGTCCTCGATCGAGCGGTTGAGCAGGCCAGCATCCTGGAACACGGTGGCGATCGAATGGCGCAGCGACTTGCGGGTCACCGTGCGGGTATCGATGCCGTCGATCAGGATGCGTCCGCCGGACGGCGTGAAGACGCGCTGCAGAAGGTTGATGAGCGTGGTCTTGCCGGCGCCCGTCGGGCCGACGATGGCGACGGTCTGGCCGGCCTGGACCTCGAACGACGCGTCGTCGACGCCCTGCCCGGAATTGCCGAACTCGAAGCAGACATTCTCGAAACGCACATGACCCGTGACGTTGACGAGATCGCGCAGCCCATCGGGCTCGGCGGCGTCGGATGCAGAGTCCTCGAGATGATAGAATTCCTCGAGCTTGGCGCGCGCCTCGGAAATCTGGTTGGCGAAGGCCGACATCTGGTCGAGCCGGGCAATCAGCAGCGTGGCAAAGCCGGTAAAGGCGATAACGTCGCCGATGCGCAACTGGCCGTGCGTCACCAGATAGGCGCCAATCAAGAGCACCACCATCATCGAAATCGTCGACGACAGGCGGTGCAGCGCGTTGGCCATTGCCCACCAGTCGAGCACGGGGTTCTGCACATCGAGCAGATTCTTGACGTAGCGCTTCAGCGCCTCGGTCTCGTGGCCGATGCGGTTGTAGCTTTGCAGGACGGCGACGTTGCTGACCGAGTCGGTCACATGCGCAAACACCTTGTGGTAGTGACGCTCCACGGCCGCCTGGCCTTCCTTGGTGCGCCGCATCACCAGCCGTCCGATGCCGACATAGAGCGCGCCAAGCGCCAGCAGCACCATCGACATGCGGATATCCATGCTGAGCGCCGTGGGCACCAGCAGAACCAACGCGACCGCTGTCGACAGGTGCTGCCGCATGAATTCGAGCCAGAGGCTGAACAGGGTCTCGACCGCGCGCAGAAGCGTGTGCAGGGAATTGGAGGTGCCGCGCTGATGATGCCAGGCAAGCGGCATGGTGATGACGCGCTCGAACGACTGGCAAAGAACCTCGCTGCGCCGCTGGTGGGCAAAGCGGTCGGCGCCGCGCGCCACCAGCACGAAGGCGATGATGTTGAACGCGCCGAGGCCGGCCCACATTGCGAGCGTCGCGAATACCGAGCCGCGGTCCGAAATGGCATCGATCACCCGGCCGAACATGATCGGCTCGAGAATGGCGATAATGGCAAGCGCGACATTCGCCCCGCAGATAAACGCAACGCGTTTCCTGTCGGCAGCGAGATAACCAAGGGCTCGCCAGTAGATTTGCAGAAGTGACACTTCAGCTACTCCGCCAATTATTTATGGTGCAGTGCGTCATTTTTTGACTCGTATCGGTTGACGCGTCGCAAAACAATGCTCGTCTAGCTCTTCCGTTCCCATTCCGCGAACAAAAGATGACGACGCTTCGAAATTTGCCGTGATCGTCTAACAGTTTGAGATAAAAGGTGAAATGTCAGCGTTGCGGCAAAATCATGGCAGCTGGAAAGCACTGCCACAATTTTAATCAGCAAGGCCCTGGGCACGACGTCTAAAGTCGTGTGCAGGCATTCAGCAAGGTCAAACGCAAATATAACCGATAGAGGCACTTGGAGCGCCCGTGCGTGCCCTGGGAACGCTAAGCGACGCTCCAAGCCCTTGAATCTAGGCCGGTATTCTGACGACCACCTCGGCACTATCTCCGGCTTTTGGCTCGAAGGACGAAGATTTGGTCTTCGTGCCATTCACTTCAAGTGAGATGGCCCGGGCCTTTTTGTCGCGGACGACGCGTACTTTGATCTCGGCGCCCAGCATCTTCAGAGTTGCCGAATAGCCGTCCCAATGGCTAGGAAGTCTCGGCGTGAACTGGAGGCGCTGTCCGCGGCGCTCTATGCCGAGAATGCTCTCGACCGCGGCGCGATAAAGCCAGCCCGCCGACCCGGTATACCAGGTCCAGCCGCCGCGGCCGCCCTTGTCTTGCCCGGAATAAACGTCGGCCGCGACGACATAAGGTTCCACCCGGTAGCGCTCTGCCGCGGCTTCGTCGAGCGCATGGTTGACCGGATTGAGCATTGAAAGGCAACGGTAGGCATCGTCGGTGCGACCCATCTCGGCGAGCGCAATGACGAACCATGTTGCGGCGTGCGTGTATTGGCCGCCGTTTTCACGGACCCCCGGCGGATAGCTCTTGATGTAGCCCGGGTCCTTTTCCGTCTTCGAGAAGGGCGGGGTGAACAGTTTGACGATCTTGAGGTCGTCGTCGACGAGCGCTTTCATCGCCTGCGCCATTGCCGTGGTCGACCGCGCCGGGTCGCCCTCGCCCGAAAGCACGCTCCAGGACTGGGCGATCGAGTCGATCTTGCACTCGTCCGACTTGCGCGAGCCGAGCGGCGTGCCGTCGTCGAAGCTGCCGCGCCGATACCACTCGCCATCCCAGGCGGTGCTTTCCAGCGCCCGCTTCAGCACCTCGGCGTGCTTCGTCCAGGCCTGCACGCGCTTGGCATCGCGCTCCGCCTTGGCGACAGCGGCAAAGTCGCCCAGCGTCTTCAGCAGGAACCAGCCCAGCCACACGCTCTCGCCCTTGCCGTGCTCGCCGACGCGGTTCATGCCGTCGTTCCAGTCGCCGCCGAGGATCAGCGGCAGCCCGGCTGGGCTGCTGCGCTTGACGGCAAGATCGAGCGCCCGCGCGCAATGGTCATAGAGCGAGGCTGTCTTCTTCGAGATTTCCGGGATGAAGAAAGCATCGTGCTCGCCTTCGCCCAGCGCCTGCCCTTCGATGAACGGCAGTTGCTCCTTCAGGATCGCGGTGTCGCCGGTCACCAGCAGGTAGCGGGCCGTGGCGTGAGCCAGCCAGACCACGTCGTCCGAGATCATGGTGCGGACGCCGGCCTCGGTGCGCGGCAGCCACCAATGCTGCACGTCGCCTTCGGGGAATTGCCGCCGCGCCGCATTGAGGATCTGATCACGCGCCAGCTTGGGGTCATGCGCCAGCAAGGCCAAGGTATCCTGCAGCTGATCGCGGAAACCGAAGGCACCGCTCGCCTGATAGAACGCAGAGCGGGCACGGATGCGGCAGGCCAGGCTCTGATAGGGCAGCCAGTGATTGACCATGGCGTCGAGTGCCTTGTCCGGCGTCTCGACCTGGATGGTGTCGAGAAAGCCGCGCCATGTGCGCTCGTTGTCGGCCAGCCGCTGATCGAAATCCCTGGAGCGATGGGTCTGCACCAGCGCGCTGGCCGCCTCGGGCGTGGCCGCGTCGCCGAGCAGCCAGAGCAGCGTGACGTCGCCGCCGGCAGCGATGTCGATGTCGCGTGCGATGGCCGCGCAGGGATCGTCGCCGGCCTCGACACGGCCGGACAGGCCGGCGCCGCTCAGCACGGCATGCGGAAACTCGCTCGTGCCTTGCCTGCCGATGAACTCGCCGCGATCGGCGGTGACCGAATGCACAGCACCGTCGGCGGCCAGAAAGGCGATCCGCTCGCCGAAATCGAGCCCATAGGGATTTTGCGCCAGCAATGCACCGGTTGCGGCATCCCTCGACGGAACGATGCTTGCAGCGGTGCGCGAGCGATGGCCGCCAAGAACCCATTCCGCATAGGCGTAGACGCGCAGCCGCATCGGCACCGAACCCGAATTCTGGATGCGCAGCCGCGATATCTTCACCGGATCGACGGGATCGACGACATGGGTCAGGTCCATCGACAGCGGCCCGCGTTTTGAGCGGAGCGTCGAAAAACCCTGCCCGTGCCAGGTTTCGTAGGTCATTGTCGGATCACGCACCACGGCAGCCATTGGCGAGAACGCCCTGCCACTGGCGTGATCGTAGATGTAGATGCCCTCGCCCGGCCGGTTGGTGACCGGATCGTTCGACCATGGCGTCAACTGATAGTCGCGGCTGTTGCGGCTCCAGGTGAAGGCAGCGCCTTCAGCCGAAATATGGAACCCGAACGATGGGTTGGAGATGACGTTGATCCACGGCTGCGGCGTCGTGCGCCGGCCGGCAAGACGCACGACGTAGTGGCGTCCGTCGCCGTCGAAGCCGCCGAAACCGTTCCATTGCTCGAGCCCGCTGCCGTCGACGCGGCCCTCGATCAGTGCCTGGGCGGCCGATGCTTGCGACGTCGGCACAGGCAAGGACGGCTCGCGAAGCGCTGCAAGGTCTGCCGGCTGGAGGGCGGCGTCCCGCGCCTGCAGTGCCGCGGCCTCGGCGCGCTCGATCTGGTCGAAGATGGTGCCGTTGCGCGTATGCAGCACCACCCGAGCGACGGCGAGCAAGGTCCGGTAGGTCGTTTCCTCCATCAGATCGCGGCGCACTGCGAAGATGTGCTGGCGGGGTCCGAGCTCCTTGCCGCGCAACCGGCTGTTTTCGCACAGCGTCTCCACCGCGCGCTGCAGGTCCTGCACGTAGGATGACGCCTGCTCGTTGACGACGACAAAATCAATCATCATGCCGCGGGCGCGCATGTATTCCTGGAAGCGAAGCGCCTGGGCGACGATCTCCAGATCGGCGACATCGGCGATCCTGACCAGGAAAATCGGAAAATCGCCGGATATGCTGGTCGGCCACAGGCTGGACTGCCTGCCGAGCCCGGAGACGATGGATTCGCCCGGAAGGCGCAGGAACGGATCGGGATAGATCAGATAGCGCGCCAGCTTCTGCACATTGGCGGCGTCGGACAGGCTGAGGCCAAGGTGCCGGGTCTGCACCTGCGAGCGCGTCCAGGCGAGCATCGCCTGGCGGGCAAAGCTTTCGGGATGGTCGAGCCGTGCGATGGCGGCATCCAATTCGGCGCGATGAGTACCGACGACGGTCCAGAACGTCAGCGAAATCTTCTTGTTGGCCGGCACGCGCACCTGCCGGCGAAGCGATGCGATCGGATCCAGGGTGAAGCCGGAATGGCCGCCAAGCTTGGCGCCGGGATCAAGGGCAGCCGCTTCGGTGATGGTGCGGCCGCGGCCGATGAAGGCGCGCCTGTCGGTTTCCGCCTCGGCGTCTCGCGCCGATCCAGACGGGTCGGTGACGAAATGCACCATGGTGACGTCGGGCTCGTCCTTTTCGCGCTTGCGCCTGGTGGCGAAGATCGCGCCGTTGTTCGGCGCGATCTCGGTTTCCACGAACATCTTCGAAAAAGCCGGATGGGCATTATCCGAGGGCTCGGAGCCCAGCACCAGTTCGGCAAACGAGGTCACTTCGATATGCCGGTCGGCGGGGCCATCATTGTGGAGCGTCACCCGTCGGCCCTCACCATTGCCTTCCGAGATGACTATGCACTCGACTTCCGAACGCAGCGATCCAATCGATTTGACGAAGCTCGCCTTGTCGTCGGAGAACAGCGTCTGCGCACGCTCGCCGGCGGCGCGCTTCGGCTCGGCGGTGGCCGACCACCAGTCGCCGCTGCTGGCGTCGCGCAGGAAAATATAGGAACCAAGGCGGTCCTCGGTCGGATCCGGCTGCCAGCGCGTGACGGCAAGTTCGCCCCAGCGGCTGTAGCCGGAGCCGGTGGCGGTGACCATGACCGAATAGCGGCCATTGGACATGACACTGGTCGAGCGGAGCGCCCTGAGCGGATCGAGCACGATGCGGGTATCCGGGCTTTCCAGCTCGGTCTCGTCCTTCGAGCGCTCGTCGGCCTCGGTCCTGACGGTCGCAGTCGGGATGTCGCGCGGCGCCCGTTCCTGCAGCAGCAATTCGGCCGACTCGATCACCGGATCGCTGTGGAAGCGGTCGCGCAGGCGCCCTTCGAAGATCGCATCGGCAACTGCGGCAATCGACATGCCGGAGTGGTGGGCCATGTAGTTGAGCACAACGGCGTGGTCGGTGCCCTCGGGGACGCGTTGCGGCGTGAAATCCACCGCATCGTAGAAACCATGCCGGCCCAGTGCGCCCAGCCGCCTCAGCCTGGCCAGGTTCTGGACGGATTCATGCGGCGTGAACTGCGCTGCCAGCACGGTCGCGTAAGGCGCGATCACCGTGTTTTGGCCAAGGCCGCGCTTCAGGCCGAGCCCGGGCACGCCGAAATTGGTGTACTGATAGGTCAGCTCGCGGTCGCGGGCATTGTAGGCCGCTTCCGAAATTCCCCAGGGAACGTTCTTCGAACGGCCATACTGGATCTGGCGCTTGATGATGAGCTTGCTGGTCTGGTTGAGAATGCTGCCTTGCGGCTCCTTCATCACCAGTGGCGGCATCAGATATTCGAACATCGAGCCGGACCAGGACATCAGTGCGCCCTGGAAGCCGATCTCGACGATCGGGCGGCCGAGCCGGAACCAGTGCTCGGTCGGCAAATCGCCCTTGGCGATGGCGAACAGGCTGGTCAGCCGCGCCTCGGAGGCCAAAAGGTCGTAGCAGCTTTCGTCGAGCTGATGCTCCTCGACCCGGTAACCGATCGACAAGAGCTTGCGCTCGGGCCGCATCAGGAACGAGAAATCCATCTCGAAGGCGAAGCGGCGCGTGCGCTCGCGCAAGGTCAGAAGCTTGGCCCGCAATGCCGCGACCGCGTTTTCGTCGCTGTGCGCGTCGTGCACATGCGCCTCGCAGGTGGCTTCGAGCCTGGCCGCCCAATCGGCGATGGTGTCGCTCTGGGTCGACGCGGCCTCGGTGTGGATGGCTGTCGCGAGCTTGCGTATCTCGCCGGCCAGGACGGCCAGGTTGATGGTACGGATCGACGCCATCTCCGGCTGCGCCTTGATCAATTCGACCGCCCGCCGCATGCCGTCGAGACGGTCGGCGAGCCGCTGGCGCAAGGGCCGCAATTGACGCCGGTCGTCGGGCAGTTCCTCAAGGCTTTCATCGAGGATGGTGACAGTATCGAGGATGCCTTCGAAGTCGCCCTGCACATGCACCGACGGCGCTTCCGCCCATTCGGCGCAGGCAGCGGCCACGGCCACCAGATGGCCGGCGAGATTGCCGCTGTCGACCGCCGAAATGTACAGCGGGTAGAGCGGCTTCAGGGTCGTCGTGTCATACCAGTTGAAGAGATGGCCGCGATCGCGCGGCATGCTCTCGATGGTCGACATGGTCGCGTCGATGCGGTTGACGGCGTCGGAGAGGCTGATCCAGCCGAAATCGCGTGCCGAAATCACCGACAGCAGGTAGACGCCGATATTGGTCGGCGAGGTACGGGGCGCCACCACGGGGGCCGGGCTTTCCTGGAAATTATCCGGCGGCAGATTGTGATGCTCGGCCGTCACGAAGGTCTCGAAATAGTGCCATGTACGCCGCGCCACGGTGCGCAGCGCGTGGATGTCGGCGGCCGATATGCGCAGGCGGTCCTCGGTTTCGGCCGAACGGCTGATCCAGCAGGCGATGGCGGGCGAGCCGATCCAGAACAAGGCAAAGAAGAAGGCGACGAAGGCGCCGGTGGAATCGGCCAGCACCGGGACAGCGAGGCCGACGACGCCGATGATCACCGCGCCGTACATGATGCTGTAGTAGGAGCCGAGATCGTTGTCGCCGCCTCCCTTGTGTGCCTGCGAGGCGGTGCGCCATTCGAGCAGGTTCTGGCGGCTGACGAACAGGCGGTAGAGCGTGCGGATGATCGCGTCGCCCATCATCCAGGCAAGATGCGCCATCAGCACGATCTTCAGCGCCACCAGGGCAGTGCCGAAGGCAACGTCGCGTGCCAGTGCCGAGAAATGGCCGCGCGGCGTCTGGTCGCCGCTCTTCGGCAGGATGGCGTCGACGATGTCGAAAGTGGGCGCCATGAACAGCGTGAGGATCAGCAGCGCCTGCCATTGGGCGGCCTGCGTGAAGGGCAGCAGCGTCCAGCCGGCGATCGCGGCCATCACCCAGAAGATCGGCGTCACCGAGCGGCGCAGATTGTCCACCATCTTCCAGCGCGACAGCGCCGGCACGTTTGAGCGCGGGCCAAGAATGAAGCCCAGAAGCTGCCAGTCGCCGCGTGCCCAGCGATGGTGGCGCGACGCGTCGACCGAATAGCGGGTCGGATAGTCCTCGACCAGTTCGACGTCGGTGACCAAGGCCGAGCGCGCCAGGGCGCCTTCGAGCAGATCATGGCTGAGGATGGTGTTTTCCTCGATGCGGCCCTTCAACGCCGCCTCGAAGGCGTCGACATGGTAAAGACCCTTGCCGGTGAAGGAACCGTCGCCGAAGATGTCCTGGTAGAGGTCCGACACGGCAAAGACGTACGGATCGAGCCCGCGATTGGCGGAAAAGACACGCTGAAAGAACGATGCCTCGTCGCCACTGGTCAGCGACGCGGTGATACGCGGCTGCAGGATGGAATAACCTGCCGTAACCTGGCGCCGTGCGACATCGAAATGCGGACGGTTGAGCGGGTGGCAAAGCTTGCCGGCCAGCGCAGCGACGGCGTCGCGGGTGGTGCGGGTGTCGGCGTCCAGCGTCATCACGTGGACGACGCTCTCCGGCAATGGCACTTCCAGCGGCAGGAAGGTAGTGTCGCTGTCGCCGCGCAGCAGAAGGTTCAATTCGTGCAGCTTGCCGCGCTTGCGCTCCCAGCCCATCCAGACGCCTTGCGATGCGTTGTAGAGCCGGCGCCGATGCAGCAGATAAAAGCGCGGCGCCCCTTCCGAGGGATAGCGGGCGTTCAGCCTGGCGATTTCGGCGCGGGCGAATTCGAGGATTTCGACATCCGCCGTATCGATCTCGGTCTTCGAGTCCGGCCAGTCGGAAAGCAGCGCGAAATAGACTTCGCCCGCCGTGTTGGCGAGGTGATGCACCTCGATGTTGCGGATGTTCTCCTCGACATCGTCGCGCGAGCCGATCAGCGACGGCACCACCACCAGCGTGCGCGCCTCGGGCGGCACACCGTGCCTGAAATCATAGCCGATGAGACGCGTCGGCTTCAAAAACAGCGAGACGACGGTGTTGAAGAATGCGAGCGCGCCTTCGCTGGCCGGCACCGCGAACAGGGCCAGCATCAGGACGATCGACGGCACCGACAGGCCGAGATTGGCAAGCGCATTGCCGGAAACGACCAGAAGCAGGACCGTCAGCGCAAACACCGGCACGACGATGCCCAGCCATCCGGTCTTGCGGAAGGTCCGGTTGAGCGTCTTGCCGATGGTCGGCCGGTAGCCGATCGACCGCTCGAGCTCCTGCCGGCGCGGGCCGACCAGAAAGAAGCCGACGTCGGTGTGAGCGATCGGACCGCTTTCGGAGCCCGGCGCATCGGCAGCATGGCCGGCGAGCTCGATCGCCCTTTCGGCAACGCGAAATTCGGAGAGATCGGAACGGCGCGCCAGCTCCTCGATCGCAGTCCGGTATTGGTCGCGCGAAAAGAAATCGAGCGCGGCGAAATCGGTGCGTTCGCGCAGCAAGGTGTCGATGCGGCTGACGCCCTCGAACCACACCGTCCAGTCGATGTCGTTGATCAGGCGCAGGCCGCGGATGATGTTGCCGGTGGTCACGTTGCCGCTGGACAGCGTGTGGTGCTCGCTGAGGATGATCTCCTCGGCGTCGGAGCCGGTCCTTTCCAGCTCGCCCTCCAACCATTCCAGCGCCCTGCCGGCATTTTGCGAGCCGTCACGCAGCCGGTAGAGCAACTGGGTGGCGAAGGTGGTGTCCTGCGCATGGGCGCTGTAGTGGGAAAGTATCGCCTGCCGGTCGGCGCTGTCGTCCGTCGCCAGCACACGGTCGGCGACCTCGTTGGCGATCTGGCGCAGTTCCCGCGTGCGATTGACGCGGACCGCGATCCGGCGAAGGTTCTCGATCAGGACGAAGCGCAGCAGCGACGGCAGCGCCCATAATTCGCCAATCTTCAGCGGCTCGACGGACTGGAAGCCTTCGACGATCGCCTTGAACATGGCCGACGAGACGGAACTGTCGGAATGCGCGACATAGGTCCACGCGACCGCCAGTGCGCGCGGCACGCTGGATCCATCCGACAGTTTCAGCGTCGGCAACTGGCGGTAGAAGCGGCGCGGCAGGTCGCGCTTGACCTGAAAAATGGTCTCCTCGACCAGGTAGTTGTTGTCGAGCAGCCACTGCGCCGCGGGCGTGATCGTTTCGCCCCTCGCCTGGGCAGCGTTGGTGGAACGGTAGACATCGAGAATTTTCCTGGCGCTGTCGCGGATGCGCGCCTGAAAATCGAAAGGCGTCAGACCGAACAAATCCTTGGCATCGCCATTGGCAAGGGCTGCGCCCAAAGCGCGCAGCCGATCTTCCGGCAGGAAATTGGAGCGTATCGGCACGTCGGTGACAGCCGGGAAGCTGGCGCTCGTCTTTTCGATCTGTGCGAGATTGGTCTGGATATTCATCTAAGGTTCCGTGTTGGGGACGCAGTGCGGCGTCACCGCCACGGCAATGTCCCTAAAACCGGTCCAAATGCAATTGGTTGCATCGCAACACTTGGCCGAAAGTTTGTTTCCGCACCACGACAAGATGCCGTCTTTCGACAACTTCCAGGCGGGCACTATAAGCATCGTTTCGGCTTCTGATCGGCGGAAGATTCAGGCTTTTTCGTGATGCAGCGACCAGCTTACGCGATATTTGGCCGGCGTCACGATCATGTTTGGAAACAGACGTTAATCGTTGCCGGCAATGCGGTCGATGCGGATCACGAACAGCATGGCCGGCCGGACCGGATCCAGGCGCAGTTCCGGCGCTTGCGCCCCGAGCAACAGCGCGTCGAGCGGCCCAAGTTGCATGGGCGCCGCGCCGGCCACGCTGAGTTCGCCGTCGACGCACAGGATGAGTGTTTCATCGGCTTCGGCCTGGATCTCCGTCGGAGCCGAAATCAGCAGGCGCTCGACCGTGTGGATCGCCCGGGCGCGGCGGGTCATGACGTTGAGGTCGGTGATCGGACCGGCTATCAGCGTGGCTTGCGTCGGCACGTCGGCCGGAAAGGCAAGCGGTGCGGAAGCCTTGATGATTTCGACCGGTAGCCGGCCGGCGATGTCGAGGATCATGCCCTCGCCTTCCAGCAACGCCAAGGTTCGGTCGACGCCGGCAAATCCGGAAAATGGGCCGCCGCCCTCGACCAGCGCCATCGAGACGCGCCAGTCGAAATCGTCGAGCCCGGCACCTGGCGGCGAGACGGCAATCTCCGTCGTCACCCCGCCGCCGTTCTTCCACGGCATCGACCGGTATTCGGCTGCCCGAAGGATGCGCAAGGCGCTGCTCAGCCCAAAATGCCGGGCAGGTTGAGCTGGTTCTCCCGGGCGCACTCGATCGCGATGTCATAGCCGGCATCGGCGTGCCGCATGACGCCGGTCGCCGGATCGTTCCACAGAACCCGCTCCAGGCGCTTGGCCGCCTCGGGCGTGCCGTCGGCGACGATGACCATGCCGGCATGCTGCGAAAAGCCCATGCCGACGCCGCCGCCATGGTGCAGCGACACCCAGGTGGCGCCGGACGCCGTGTTGAGCAAGGCATTGAGCAACGGCCAGTCGGAGACGGCATCGGAGCCGTCCTTCATCGCCTCCGTCTCGCGGTTCGGCGAGGCGACCGAGCCGGAATCGAGGTGATCGCGGCCGATGACCACCGGCGCCTTCAGTTCGCCCCTGGCGACCATCTCGTTGAAGGCGAGGCCGAGCCGGTGGCGATCGCCAAGCCCAACCCAGCAGATGCGCGCCGGCAGGCCCTGGAAGGCGATGCGCTCACGCGCCATGTCGAGCCAGTTGTGCAGATGGGTGTTGCCGGGGGTCAGCTCGCGCACCTTGGCGTCGGTCTTGTAGATATCCTCGGGATCGCCGGAAAGCGCTGCCCAGCGGAACGGGCCGATGCCGCGGCAAAACAGCGGACGGATATAGGCCGGCACGAAACCCGGGAAGGCAAAAGCATTCTCGAACCCCTCCTCCTTCGCCACCTGGCGGATGTTGTTGCCGTAGTCGAGCGTCGGCACGCCGGCGTTCCAGAACGCCACCATCGCCTCGACATGCTCGCGCATCGACGCGCGGGCAGCTTTTTCGACGGCCTTCGGATCGGAGGTGCGCTTCTCGCGCCACTCGGCCAGCGACCAGCCCTTGGGCAGATAGCCATTGAGCGGGTCATGCGCCGAGGTCTGGTCGGTGACGATGTCGGGGCGCACGCCGCGCCGCACCAGTTCCGGCAGGATGTCGGCGGCGTTGCCGACAAGACCGACCGATTTCGCCTCACCGGCTTTGGTCCAGCGCTCGATCTTTTCCAGAGCCTCGTCGAGCGTGTCGGCGCGCTCATCGACATAGCGGGTGCGCAGCCGGAAATCGATGCGGTCGGGATCGCATTCGACGGCCAGGCAGCAGGCGCCGGCCATGACCGCGGCGAGCGGCTGGGCACCGCCCATGCCGCCGAGGCCGCCGGTCAGGATCCACTTGCCCCTGAGATTGCCGCCATAATGCTGGCGGCCGGCCTCGACGAAGGTCTCGTAGGTGCCCTGCACGATGCCTTGCGTGCCGATGTAGATCCACGAGCCGGCCGTCATCTGGCCGTACATCATCAGGCCCTTTCTATCGAGCTCGTTGAATTTCTCCCATGTCGCCCAGTGCGGCACCAGGTTGGAATTGGCGATCAGCACGCGCGGGGCGTCAGGATGAGTGCGGAACACGCCGACCGGCTTGCCCGATTGCACCAATAAGGTCTCGTCGTCGCCAAGCGTCTTCAGCGAGGCAACGATGCGGTCGAAATCGTTCCAGGTGCGCGCCGCCCGGCCGATGCCGCCATAGACGACCAACTCGTTGGGGTTTTCGGCGACGTCTGGGTCGAGATTGTTCATCAGCATGCGCAACGGCGCTTCCGTCAGCCAGGTGCGGGCGTTGAGCTCGCTGCCGCGCGGGCTGCGCACTTCACGGATGTTGTGGCGAGGATCGGTCATGATTGTCCCTTTCGAGTGAGGTCCACCGCGCGTCAGCGTTCGGCCCAGGCGATCGCGGTTTCCAGGATCTTCTTCAGCGTGACGCGGATCGGCGCCGCGAATTCGGCCTCGTAAGGCACCGGCCAGTTAGCCGGTTCGCCCTTGCCTTCGGGCTCGCGCATATAGCCGCGGTTGGAGAGTTCCATCTGCAGCGCGTGGACGCCGGCTTGCGGCTGGCCGAAATGGCGCGTGATCCAGCCGCCCTTGAAGCGGCCGTTGACGACGTAGCTCTCGCCGGTTTCGGCGAGGATCTGGCCAACCGTCGCTTGCAGCGTCGGATCGGCGCTCTTGCCGTCATTGGTGCCGAGATTGAAGACCGGCAATTTGCCTTCGAAAAGGCGCGGCAGCACCGAGCGGATCGAATGGCAGTCATAGACGACGACCTTCCCATGCAAAGCGCGCAGCCTGTCGATCTCGGCCTGCAGGGCGGCATGATAGGGTACGAAGAACTTCTCGCGGCGTTCGTCGATCTCCGACGGTCCCGGCTCTTCACCCTTGCGGTAGAGCTGATCGCCGTCAAAGGTCTCTGTCGGGCAAAGACCGGTCGTCGTCTGGCCGGGATAGAGCGAAACGCCGGACGGATCGCGGTTGACGTCGATAACGGTGCGCGAAATCGCCGTATGCACGACCGTCGCGCCGAGGCTCTCGGCGAAGTCATAAAGCTTGTCGATCCACCAGTCGGCGTCACGGCGGCCGAGCCAGGGCGAGACCAGCCGGCTGTCGAGGCCGGCGAGATCGATGCCGGTATGCGGGATCGAAACCAGCAGGGGTGCTGTGCCTTGGGTGACGGTGAGCCAGGAGGGTGAGGTCATAGAAGATTCTCCCGCGTTGGAGCTCTACGGCGCCCCCCTCTGTCCTGCCCTCTTTTCCACCACTTGGCATCTCCCCCTCTAGTGGGGAGATTGGCGGCCACGACTGCTTTCGCCAATGTCCAACGTTGCGGGATTGAGCAAGGCGCCGCAGCTGCCAATCTCCCCCCAAGTGGGGGAGATGTCCGGCAGGACAGAGGGGGGCGCGAAGGAACGCGACTTTGCAATCGTCCGGGAACACCGACCTCGCTTTTTGCCGGTCGGAATGCATTTTGTTCTTGCTTTGTGCCGGCAGCTATGCTACTAATTTTGGTATGGTGTTGATTCGGCCCGACGACCCGCCTTTGAGGCGGGTTTTTTGTTTCTGGATTTGAAAGTTTCGGTGTTGCCGGGCTGAGGTTGGCGGGACAGCGCCCCCCTCTCTCCTGCCGGACATCTCCCCCTCTAGTGGGGAGATTGGCAGCTTCGGCGCCTCGCTCAGTCCTGCAACGCTGGAGATTGGCGAAAGCCGAGACGACAGCCAATCTCCCCCCTGGAGGGGGAGATGTCCGGCAGGACAGAGGGGGGCGCGACAGAACGCGACCTGTCACGGTACACCGCCTCATGACGCAACGCCCGGCAGTTTCACCGCACCCGCGGCCTTCACCGCCGCGCCGCTGCGTATCATGGCGATGGCCTTCTCAATGTCGGGGTGGAAGTGCCGGTCGTTGTCGAGATGCGGCACCTCTGCCCTGACCAGCCGGCGCACCGCCTCCAGTGCCGCGCTCGAGGCCAGCGGTGCGTGGAAATCGCAGCCTTGCGCGGCGGCCAGCAATTCGATGCCGATGACGGCCGTCGCATTCTCGACCATGCCGATGAGGCGGCGCGCGCCATGCGCCGCCATCGAGACGTGGTCTTCCTGGTTGGCCGAGGTCGGGATCGAATCGACGCTGGCCGGATAGGCCTTTTGCTTGTTTTCAGAAACCAGTGCTGCCGCCGTGACCTGAGGGATCATGAAACCGGAATTCAGACCCGGCTTGGGCGTGAGAAAGGCCGGCATGCCGGACAGCGCCGGATCGACCAGCATGGCGATGCGCCGCTCCGACAGCGAGCCGATCTCGCAGACGGCGAGTGCGATCATGTCGGCAGCGAAGGCGACTGGCTCGGCATGGAAATTGCCGCCCGAAAGTGCGGAGTCGTCCTCGGCAAAGATCAGCGGATTGTCGGTGACGCCGTTGGCCTCGGTGCCGAGCGTCTCGGCGGCCTTGCGGAGCACGTCGAGTGCTGCGCCCATCACCTGCGGCTGGCAGCGCAGGCAATACGGATCCTGCACGCGCTCGTCGCCGACGCGGTGCGATTCACGGATGGCGCTGCCGGCCATCAAATTGCGCAACGCCTCGGCCGTCTCGATCTGGCCGCGATGTTTCCTGAGCAGATGGATGCGTGGATCGAACGGAGCGTCGGAGCCCTTGGCGGCATCGGTCGACAGCGCGCCGGCGACCAGTGCCGACTGGTAGAGCACTTCCGCCTCGAACAAAGCGGCAAGCGCATAGGCGGTCGAAAACTGGGTACCGTTGAGCAGCGCCAGGCCTTCCTTGGCGCCCAGTGTCACCGGCTCCAGGCCGTGCGAAACGAAGGCGACCTTGGCGGGAAAGCGGCCATGCGGGGTAAAGCACTCGCCGACGCCGATCATCACGGCGGTCATGTGCGACAGCGGCGCAAGGTCGCCGGAAGCGCCGACCGAGCCTTGCGCCGGCACCACGGGGATAACGTCGTTGGCCAGCATCGCCTCGATCAGCTCGATCGTCCGCGGCCGCACACCGGAGGCGCCCTGTGCCAGGCTGGCCAGCTTCAGCGCCATCATCAGCCGGCAGATTGCGACGGGCATCGGCTCGCCGACGCCGGCGGCATGAGACAGCACGATGTTTCGCTGCAACGTTTCCAGATCGGCGGCGGGGATGCGGACGCTGGCCAGCTTGCCGAAGCCGGTATTGATGCCATAGACCGGCTCGCCCTTGGCAACGATCCTGGCGACGGCCTCGGCGCTGGCCTTGATCTTCGGCCGGCAGGCATCGTCGAGCCTCAGTGCGGCGCCGCGATAGATGGCACGCCAATCGGCCAGCGTGGCATTGCCCGGCCTTAGCTTGAGTTCGGTCATTGTCCCCTCCAGATGCGGGCATGCAGCGGGTTGAAGCCCATGCGGTAGACGAGTTCGGCCGGGCGCTCGACGTTCCAGATCGCCAGATCGGCGGATTTTCCGGCCTCCAGCGTGCCGGTCTGTCCAAGCAGCCCGAGCGCGCGGGCAGCCTCGCGGGTAACGCCGGCAAGGCATTCATCGACGGTCAGGCCGAACAACGTCGCGGCCATGTTCATGGTCAGCAGCAGCGAGGTCAGCGGCGACGTGCCGGGATTGTTGTCGGTGGCAACGGCCATCCTGACGCCATGCTGGCGAAACAAGGCGATCGGCGGCTTCTTGGTCTCGCGGATGAAGTAGTAGGCGCCGGGCAGGATGGTCGCCACGGTTCCGGCCTTCGCCATCGCCGCCGCACCGGCCTCGTCGGTGTATTCGAGGTGGTCGGCCGATAGCGCACCATAGCGCGCCGCAAGTTCGGCGCCGTGCAGATTGGACAGCTGGTCCGCATGGAGCTTGACCGGCAGGCCCGCCGCCTTTGCGGCATCGAACACGCGGGCGATCTGCTCCGGCCAAAAGGCAATGCCTTCGCAAAAACCGTCGACGGCATCGGCCAGGCCCTCGGCAGCGACGGCCGGCAAAATCTCGTTGGCGACAAGATCGATAAAGGCGTCCTTGTCGCCTTTTGCTTCGGGCGGCAGTGCATGAGCGCCGAGGAAAGTGGTCCTGACCGTCACCGATCGCTCACCGCCCAGCCGTTGTGCGGCGCGCAGCGACTTCTTCTCGTTTTCGAGGTCGAGACCGTAGCCGGATTTAATCTCGACGGTGGTGACGCCTTCGGCAATCAGCGCATCGAGGCGAGGCAGCGACTGGCCGACCAGTTCGTCCTCGCTCGCCGCGCGCAACGCCTTGACCGACGAGACGATGCCGCCGCCGGCCTTGGCAACCTCTTCATAGCTAGCGCCGGCCAGCCGCATCTCGAATTCATTGGCACGGTTGCCGGCGTGGACCAGATGGGTGTGGCAGTCGATCAGGCCGGGCGTAATCCAGCGGCCTTCGCAATCGGTCCCCTCGGCGCCTTTGCTAAGTGCTGCCGGCATGTCGACTTCCGGCCCGGCATAGACGATCCGGCCGTTGCGCACGGCGATTGCACCGTGGTCGACAACGCCTGACCCGGCGCTGCTTTCGGCCATGGTCGCGAGGCGCGCATTGCGCCAGAGGCGGACCTCCCCTGCCCGGCTTTTGCTCTCTGCAGCCATCATCTTTTCCGTTTCAATAGGTGACGATTATGTATATACATATGAAAAGGCACTGCAAGGGCTATCATCGCACGGCAGACCGGGATTTGGAGAAAAACGTGACAGCAATCTTTGCGGAACAGGCGCTTCTGCCCGACGGCTGGCACAGCAATGTGCGGATCGTCATGTCCGACGGCAGGATCGCCACGGTCAAGGCGAATACCTCGCTCCTGCCTGGCGACGAGCGCCGTGCCATCCTGCTATCAGGAATGCCGAACCTGCACAGCCATGCCTTCCAGCGCGGCATGGCCGGCCTTGCCGAATTGCGCGGCCCTTCCGCCGACAGTTTCTGGAGCTGGCGCGAGGTGATGTACCGATTTGCGCTGTCGATGACGCCGGACCAGGTCGAGGCGGTTGCGGCCCAGCTCTATGTCGAGATGCTGGAGGCCGGGTTCTCGCGCGTCGGCGAGTTTCACTATCTCCACCACGACCGTGACGGCCGACCCTATGCTGACATCGCCGAGATGGCGGAGCGCATTGTTGCCGCAGCGTCCGAGACAGGCATCGGGCTGACTTTGCTGCCGGTGTTCTACGCGCATTCCTCTTTCGGCGGCGCTGCGCCAAATAAAGGCCAGCGGCGGTTCATCAACAATGTGAACCAGTTCTCGCGGCTTGTTGAGAAATGCCGCGAATCCATTCGCGCGCTGAATCAAGGCGTCGTGGGCGTCGCCCCGCACAGCCTGCGTGCCGTGACACCGGAGGAATTGGAAAACATCACGGCGATGGTGCCGGAGGGGCCTATCCACATCCACATCGCCGAGCAGATGAAGGAGGTCGAGGATTGCCTTGCCTGGTCCGGCGCGCGGCCGGTCGAATGGCTGCTTGCCAACGCCAAGGTCGACCGGCGCTGGTGTCTCATCCACGCCACCCACATGACCGACACCGAGACGACCGATTTGGCGAAAAGCGGTGCCGTTGCCGGTCTCTGCCCGATCACCGAGGCCAATCTCGGCGACGGCACCTTTGCCGCGTCCTTGTTCATGCAGCATGGCGGCCGCTTCGGCATCGGTTCGGATTCAAACGTACTGATCGGCCTGCCGGACGAGTTGCGGCAGCTCGAATATTCGCAGCGCCTCGCCCACCGCGCCCGCAACGTGCTGGCGGTGGCCGGTGGCTCGACCGGCCGTGCTTTGTTCGATGCAGCGCTCGATGGTGGCAGTGCCGCGTTGGGCGCCGGCCTCTCGCAGATCGCAGCAGGTGCCTCGGCCGATTTCGTCTCGCTCGACGGCAAGCATCCATCGCTGGCCGGCAAGACGGGCGATGCAATCCTTGATGCCTGGATTTTTGCCAACGGCACCAAGGTCGATTGCGTCTGGGTGCATGGCAAGAAACTGGTCAGCGGCGGCATGCATGCCAGGCGCGATGCCATCGCCGAGCGCTTCCGCAAGGTGATGACAGCGCTTTCGGCATGAGCATGATCGGGACAATAAGCGCGGATTCTGGAAGCGCGGACGGCGGCGAGGTTCTTTCGCTGCACCAGCGCATCCTGTCGGACATCAGCGACCGGATCCTGTCGGGTGCCTGGGCGCCCGGCCACCGCATTCCGTTCGAGCATGAACTGACGGCCGAATACAATTGTTCGCGCATGACAGTGAACAAGGCGCTGTCGCAACTGGCCAAGGCCGGGCTGATCGAGCGCCGGCGTCGCTCCGGCAGTTTTGTCCGCCGGCCGCAGTCGCACGCAGCCGTTCTCGAAATCCACGACATCCGGATCGAGGTCGAGGCACTTGGCCTGCCCTACCGCTATGAGCGCATGGCGCGAAACAGAAGGCGCAGCAGCGCCGACGACCGCGCCCTGCTGGAACTCGACGTCGCCGGGCCGGTGCTGGCGCTGGAATGCCGGCATTTCGCCGGCAAGCGGCCGTTTGCCCACGAGCAGCGGCTGATCAACCTGGCTGCCGTGCCGGAGGCCGCCGACGAGGCGTTTTTCGAGACCGCGCCCGGTCCGTGGCTGATCGGCCGCGTGCCGTGGAGTGCGGCCGAGCATCGCATTCGCGCCGTTGCCGCCGAAAAGCACGTCGCGGCGGCGCTCGACATCGAGACGGGTGCGCCGTGCCTGGTGATCGAGCGGCGGACATGGAGTGCCGAGCACCCCGTCACCCATGTCCGCTTCACCTATGCGGCAGAGAACCACACGCTGGTGGCGCGGTTCACGCCGTCGCAGGGGTAAACCCTCCCCCTTGAGGGGAGGGTCGCGGAGCAAATTGCCGCATGGCGGCATTTTGTGACGCGGGGTGGGGTCGGTGCGACCTGGCCGACCCCACCCCGTCTCGCAGTCTCCGCTTCGCTTCGACTACTCGCCGACCCTCCCCTCGAGGGGGAGGGTAAAGAGCCGCATTCTCAAATCGCCGCGGTAACAATAATCTCGACCAGATATTCCGGTCCGGCAAGCTTGGCTTCGCCGGTGGCGCGGGCCGGCGTGTTGCCTTGCGGTACCCATTTGTCCCACTCCGCGTTCATCTCGGCAAAGGTGCTCATGTCGGCCAGCCAGATGATCGCCTGCAGGATCTTGGTTTTGTCGGTGCCGGCCTTGGCCAGCAATTCGTCGATCGCCGCCAGAATGTCCCTGGTCTGGGCACCGACGTTTCCGCCCGGCTTGCCGACCTGACCGGCCAGATAGACGGTGTTGCCGTGGATGACGATCTGGCTCATGCGCGGGCCTACATCGATACGACGAATGCTCATTGGATATTCCTTCTCCTCTTGTCGGTGCGCCTGTTTAGGGGCCGGGTTCGCCGGGGGCAAGGCCGCTCGAGCGGAACTTCTTGAGCCAAGCCAAAGCACACAACAAGACGGCCCGGCCGCAATTCCGCCCGATTGGCTTGTTGACTAATGTAATAACATCACATATCGAATCCGCCCCTGCAGCACCGATCATCGCCCCCATGGATCGTCACATGAGCCAAACCTGCCTGACCTTCCGCGACCTGACGCTGGGCTACAATAGCCATCCTGCGGTCCACCACCTAAATGGTACGATCCGCAAGGGATCGCTGACGGCGGTCGTCGGCGCCAACGGCTCCGGCAAGTCGACGCTGATGAAGGGCATTGTCGGCGTTCTGAAGCCGATGGCCGGCGCGGTGA
Source organism: Mesorhizobium sp. M1307 (assembly GCF_040318155.1). NCBI lineage: Bacteria > Pseudomonadati > Pseudomonadota > Alphaproteobacteria > Hyphomicrobiales > Phyllobacteriaceae > Mesorhizobium > Mesorhizobium sp. M1307. Next base: position 21,737 of record NZ_JAMYLR010000014.1, read on the forward strand.
TCCGGGCGCCCGGCGTACGCGCCGCCTATCTGCCGCAGCAATCGGAACTCGACCGCTCCTTTCCGGCCCGGGTCGTCGACCTGGTTTCGCTTGGCCTGTGGCCGCGGCGCGGCATGCTCGGCCGTTATACGAGGGAAGATCGCGACTCGGTCAGCAAGGCGCTGATGGCCGTCGGCCTCGGCGGCTTCGAGAAGCGGCCGATCGACACACTGTCGGGCGGCCAGCTGCAGCGCACGCTGTTTGCCCGCGTGCTGTTGCAGGATGCCGAGCTCATCCTGCTCGACGAGCCGTTCAACGCCGTCGATGCCAAGACGGTCGGCGACCTGATCGCGCTGATCAAGCGCTGGCATGGCGAGGAACGCACGATCATGGTTGTGGTCCACGATCTCGATCTGGTGCGGCAGAATTTCCCCGAAACACTGCTCCTGGCGCGCCAGCCGATCGCCTGGGGCGAGACCAGGGAGACGCTGCAGCCGGAGAATCTGTTGCGCGCGCGCCGCTTCCACGAAGCCTGGGAGGACAACGCGCCATGGTGTGAGCCCGGCGAGCATGATCACGAGCACAGTGGCCACGAGCACGGCCATGACCACGACCATTATCACGGCTCCGGGCCGAGGGCGGCATGATGGAGGTGCTTTACGGTCTGTTCGTCGCTCCTTTCGCCGACTACGCCTTCATGCAGCGGGCGCTTGCCGGTTCGATGATGCTGTCGCTCGGCGCCTGCCCGGTCGGCGTGTTCCTGATGCTGCGGCGCATGAGCCTGTCCGGCGATGCCATGGCGCATGCCATCCTGCCGGGTGCCGCCGCCGGCTTCCTGTTCTATGGCCTGGAGATCCTGCCGATGACCATCGGCGGACTGATCGCCGGCATCATCGTGGCGCTCGGCGCCGGCGCCGTCTCGCGCTTCACCATCCAGCGCGAGGACGCCTCGATGGCGGCCTTCTATCTGATTTCGCTGGCCATCGGCGTGCTCATGGTGTCGATCCGCGGCTCCAGCGTCGATCTCATGCATGTGCTCTTCGGCACCGTGCTGGCGCTCAACAACGAGGCGCTGACGCTGATTGGCGGCATCGTCGTGGTGACGCTGGTCAGCCTCGCCATCTTCTGGCGGGCGCTGGTCGCCGAATGCCTCGACCCTTTGTTCCTGCGCTCGGTCAGCCGGATGGGCAGCCCGGTGCATTTCATCTTTCTCGGCCTCGTCGTGCTCAACCTCGTCGGCGGCTTCCAGGCGCTCGGCACCTTGCTGTCGGTCGGGCTGATGATGCTGCCGGCAGCGGCGGCCCGCTTCTGGACCTCGCGCGTCGAGCCGATGTGCGTGCTGGCCACAGTAATCGGCTTTGCCTCCTGCATTGCCGGGCTGCTGTTGTCCTACCATGCGTCATTGCCGTCCGGCCCGGCCATCATCCTGTCCGCCGGCGTCGTCTATTTCGCCTCGATCCTGTTCGGCACGCGCGGCATCCTGCGCGCCCGCATCGTCCATCACCGCCACAGAACTGCCTGATCCCAACAAAGGAGAACCTAGTCCATGCTGAAATCGATCCGCGCCGCTTTGGCCGTGAGCGTTATAACATTAACCGCCTTTGGCGCATCTTCGGCCTTTGCTGAGCCTTTGAAGGTGGTGGCCAGCTTCACGATCATCGCCGATTTCGCCAAGAATGTCGGCGGCGACCGCATCGATCTGACCACCATCGTCGGGCCGGACGGCGACGCCCACGTCTACGAGCCGAGCCCCGCCGATGCTGTGGCGATGGCCAAGGCCGACATCGTGCTGGTCAACGGCCTGCATTTCGAAGGTTTTCTGCAGCGCCTGGTCGACGCCAGCGCCACCAAGGCTTCGATTGCCGTGCTGACCAAGGGGGTCACGCCGATCAATTTCAAACCCGAATTCGCCGAGGCCGATGCCGCCGAAGGCGCGGAAACCGATGGCGGCAAGACGGTCACCGATCCGCATGCCTTCCAGTCGATCGCCAATGCCAAGATCTATGTGAAGAACATCGCCGACGCCTTTTGCACGGCCGACGCTGCGGGTTGCGACAGCTACAAGGCCAATGCAGCCGCCTATACGCAAAAGCTCGAGGCGCTTGAGGGCGAAGTGCAGGCGGCGATCCAGTCGATCCCGCAGGAGAAGCGCGTCGTCATCACCTCGCATGACGCCTTCGGCTATTTCGAGCAGGCCTACGGCTTGACGTTCCTGGCCCCGGAAGGCGTGTCGACCGAGTCGGAGCCCTCCGCCGCCGACGTCGCCAAGCTGGTCAGCCAGGTGAAGCAGGACAAGGCGGCGGCGATCTTCGTCGAGAACATCACCAACCCGCGGCTGATCGAGCAGATCGCCAGCGAGACCGGCATCAAGGTGGGCGGCACGCTCTATTCCGATGCGTTGTCGCAGCCCGACGGCCCGGCCGCGACCTATATCGACCTGATGCACAACAACATCGCCCAGATCAAAGGCGCGATCCTAGGAAGCTGAGCTGTCTAGTCACTCCATCCGGTCGGGCTGAAATTGCCCGGCCGGATTTCTATCTAATGGCGGTTGCCGACCGGGTCCGGGAGTGGCAAGACTGCCGCTAGCCAGATTGTGAGGACACCGCCATGGAATACCGTCAGATCAGCGAGGACTATTCGGTCTCGGGCCAGATCCAGCCCGAGGATGTCGCGACCATCAAGGCCGCCGGCTTCAAAAGCGTGATCTGCAACCGGCCGGACGATGAGCAGCCCGGCCAGCCATCGGCCGACACCGTCAAGGCGGCGGTCGAGGGCGCCGGGCTCGCCTTCCGCTACATCCCTGTCGTCAGCGGCCAGATCACGGCCGAAAATGTCGAGGACCAGGCCGAGGCGCTTGACGAACTCGAAGGCCCGGTCTTCGCCTATTGCCGCTCCGGCGCCCGCTGCACCAATCTCTATGGGCTGATCAAGCAGTCGAAGAGGTGAGAGGCGTTCCGATGATTAGTGATGCCGCCGTCTGGCTATGACCCGCCGCAGCCAGAAGAAAGCGACAAGCAAAGCGACATATGGCGCAAGATCGACGAGCGGAATCGTAGCGACCAACATTACGACGAAGCCCACGAGACAAATCGGAAAGCCGACACCGCACCACCAGCGCGACTTCGGATGAGTGAGTTCGACCCAGCCATACGGCCACGAAGGCCAGGGATTGATGATGCGCAACTCCCAAGCCTTCGGTTCATGCGCGGCGTGGATCAGACTACCAATCGTGAACGGCACAATCCCCACTAGAAACAGCACGATGCCGGCGATCTGAAAGTTCGACATGATTTACACTCAAATCGGCAGCGCGCCGGTTTCCTTCAGCGTCTCCAGCACGATCGCCGTCTTCACATGCTGCACGGATTCGTGCGGCAGCAGCACGCCGTTGACGAATTCCGACAGCGACTTCAGGTCCGGCGTCACGACCTTCAATATATAATCCATCTCGCCGGTCAGCGCGTGCGCTTCCTGCACTTGCGGCAGCCGCGCCACCAATTCGCCGAAACGCCGCGCATTGTCGCGGTTGTGGGTGGCGAGCGTAACCGAGATGACGTTGACCAGGGAAAAGCCGAGCTTGTCGCGGTCGAGCACCGCCCGGTAACCCTTGATATAGCCGTCCTCCTCCAGCCGCTGGCGACGACGCGAGCACTGCGACGCGGACAGGTTCACCCGTTCCGACAGATCGTTGTTGGTCAGCCGTGCATCGCCCTGCAACAGAGCCATTATCTTGCGGTCAAACTGGTCGATGCGCGCCTCATCCATGTATTTCGGGTCCGCAGTGCACAACTCGCGCATGATCAGACCATTTCAAGCGTTTGAATGCAAGCAATTTGCACTCGCTCCGCGCTATAATTGGGTTTAGATGGCCGACGCGGCCAGTTCCAGATTTCGGAGCAATGCCATGGGTCCCTTCCCGCACGACGCACCGCCCGCCAAGATCAGCAAAACCAATCCCGCCGGCACCGACGGCTTCGAGTTCGTCGAATTCGCGCATGCCGAGCCGGAAAAGCTCGCCGAACTGTTCACCCGCATGGGCTATGTGCCGGTGGCCAAGCACCGCAGCAAGGACATCACCGTCTGGCGGCAGGGCGACATCAACTATGTCGTCAATGCCGAACCGGGCTCGCATGCCATGAAATTCGTCGACAAGCACGGCCCCTGCGCCGCCTCGATGGCGTGGCGGGTGATCGATGCAAGGCATGCCTTCGATCACGCTGTGGCCAAGGGCGCGACGCCCTATGAAGGCAACGACAAGACGCTCGATGTGCCGGCGATCGTCGGTATCGGCGGATCGCTGCTCTATTTCATCGAAACTTACGGCGAGAAGGGCTCGGCTTACGACGCCGAGTTCGACTGGCTGGGCGAGCGCGACCCCAGGCCGGAAGGCGTCGGCTTCTATTATCTCGACCACCTGACCCACAATGTCTATCGCGGCCAGATGGACAAATGGTGGGATTTCTACCGAGACCTGTTCGGCTTCAAGCAGATCCATTTCTTCGACATCGACGGCAAGATCACCGGCCTGGTCAGCCGCGCCATCACCTCGCCCTGCGGCAAGATCCGCATCCCGCTGAACGAGTCCAAGGACGAGACCAGCCAGATCGCCGAATATCTGAAGAAGTATAATGGCGAGGGCATCCAGCACATCGCCGTCGGCACCGACGACATCTACGGCGCCACCGACAGGCTGGCCGCCAACGGCCTGAAGTTCATGCCGGGACCGCCGGAGACCTATTACGACATGTCTTATGCCCGCGTGAACGGCCATGAAGAGCCGATCGAACGTATGAAGAAGCACGGCATCCTGATCGATGGCGAGGGCGTCGTCGACGGCGGCACGACCAAGATCCTGCTGCAGATCTTTTCGAAAACCGTGATCGGCCCGATCTTCTTCGAGTTCATCCAGAGAAAGGGCGACGAAGGCTTTGGCGAGGGCAATTTCCGCGCCTTGTTCGAATCGATCGAGCAGGACCAGATCAAGCGCGGCGTGCTGAAGGTGGACGGCAAGGCAGCGTAGCCAACTCGGCCGAGGTGCCTTGTGGTTTGATCAATTATGACCTAAATTCTGGTCATAAGAGGTCTGACCATGAATGTTCCGATGGCAAAAGCGAAGGCCCAACTCTCTGAGTTGGTGAAACGTGCCCAGGCCGGCGAAGAGATCCATCTGACGCGGCATGGAGAGGTGGTGGCGACCTTAAGCGCGCCCACCCGGGCCGGCGGGAGCAAAGGCCTTTTTGGGGCCCTGAAAGGCCAAATTCGGATACCGGATGATTTTGATGAACTCGGTCCCGAATGGGACGAGTACATTAAATGAGCCGCCAATATCTGGTGGATACTCATATTCTGCTTTGGGTACTCAACGCGGATTCACGCCTTTCGGATCACCATCGCGACATCTTTCTTGCGGGCGAGGATGTGGTCGTCAGCGCCGTCTCGGTAGCAGAGATCGCCATTAAGAAATCGCTCGGCAAAGTCACGCTCACAGGCAACATCGTGGAAATCCTGCGATCGAACGGCATTCCGATCCTCAGTGTGAATGAACTACACGCAGCGAGGCTTGAGCATCTGCCGTTCCATCATCGCGATCCCTTCGACCGTCTGCTCATCGCACAGGCTCAAATTGAAGGTCTGACGGTGGTCACTGCGGATCGACATTTCTCAGCCTACGACGTCGCGTTGGCCTGATCATCCAGCTCCAGCCGCTCGACTTCGGCTTTCCTCAACTTCACATCGTAATCGAGCAAGCACTCGTCGAGTTGCGGCGGTTTCACCGAGGTGCCGGACAGCATCGCGTGCACCTGGCCGCGACGATGGATGTCGTGGATGAAGAGATGGGCGAGCACGTCGCCGATCCGTTCCGGTACCATGCCGTCCTCGCGCCGGTCGGTGACGACGCGGCGCTCGAGATCGTCCGCCGACAGGCGGTCGCAAAAGGCGATCAGCCGCCGGTCGGCCTCCGCCTGTGCAACAAAAAGCGCCTTGGCATCATTGAACGGCACAAAATCGTCATGGGCGGCGGCGCCGACGCCGCCCTCTTCGAGAAAATCGAGATAGAGGTGATCGACCGCCAGGATGTGATTGAGCGTTGCCTTGATCGAGGGGAAGAAGCTTATCCTTTCAACCTCGAATTCGCCGGGCTCAAGCTGCAGCACGGCACGATAGAGCCGGTCGTTCGACCAGAGATTGTTGGCTGCCATGCGCCGAAAATGGTTCAGCAGGTCCATGACTTCACGGCGCGACCCGGAATAGCGACACACCCGCCCATAGAAGCGCAAACCCAGCCAAAACAGTCAGCAGCAGCCCGATCATGCGCCGCCGCATGGCTTGCGTTTCCTGGTCCAGCGCGACATTCGTGTTGGTGACGGTGTGAAACATCATCGCCTTGCGCGGAAAGCCGCTGCGGTTGGTCAGGCCGGGCGAGCGCGCCTCGATGCGATAGCTCAGGCGGATCGCCAGGATGAAGATCGCCAGCATGACAAGGGCCCAGACACCGCACAGCAGATAGAATGTCTCGCCCGTCATGCTCTTGCCCCCTCGTACTTCTCGACCTTCTGCTCGATGGCGCCGAAGATCGAATGCCCGCCCCTGTCCTTCATCTCGATGCGCACGCTATCGCCAAAGCGCAGGAACGGCGTTTTCGGTTCGCCGGTTTCGATGGTCTCGATCATGCGCAACTCGGCGATGCAGGAGTAGCCGGCGCCCCCCGCCGAGACAGGCTTGCCCGGCCCGCCGTCGAGCTTGTTGGAGACGGTGCCCGAACCGATAATGGTGCCGGCGGCCAGCGGCCGCGTTTTTGCGGCATGAACAATCAACGCCGGAAAATCGAAGGTCATGTCGATGCCGGCGTTTGCCCGGCCGAACGGCTTGCCGTTGAGATCGACCAGCAGCGGCAGGGCGACCTTGCCGCCGTCCCAGGCATCGCCCAGCTCGTCCGGCGTCACCGCAACCGGCGAAAAGGCCGATGACGGTTTCGACTGGTAGAAGCCGAACCCCTTGGCGAGCTCGGGTCCGGTCAGGCCGCGCAGCGTTACATCGTTGACCAGCATGACCAGCCGGATCGCCGCCCGCGCCTCATCGAGGCTTGCGCCCATCGGCACGTCGTCAGTGATGATGGCGACCTCGCCTTCCATGTCGATGCCGAAGGCCTCGTCGGCCATGCGGATCGGGTCGCGCGGCGCGAGGAAGGAGTCCGAGCCGCCCTGGTAGATCAGCGGATCGGTCCAGAAGCTTGCCGGCATCTCGGCGCCGCGCGCCTTTCGCACCAGCTCGACGTGGTTCACATAGGCCGAGCCGTCGGCCCATTGGTAGGCGCGCGGCAGCGGCGAAAGGGCGTCATGTTCGTGAAAGCGGGCAGACGGCACCGCATTATTCTCAAGCGATTCGGCCATCGCAGCGAGATGCGGCGCGATGCGATGCCAGTCGTCGAGCGCGGCCTGCAGCGTCCGCACCAGGAACGAAGCATCGGTAAACCGCGTCAGGTCGCGCGAGACGACGACGAGCTTTCCGTCGCGCGTCCCATCCTTCAATGTGGCAAGCTTCATGCGTCCTCCCAATGCGTTTATTCGTAGTATTTGCCGGCGTAGATAATTCTGGCCGCGGCTTTCCAAGGATTTTCATCCGCTAGAAACGCCGGATTGCCCTGCCCATGGGCTTCGAACCAGGCGACCGCCGATTCGAGAAAGGTGCTGATCGAGCCATTTTGCCACCCATTCCAGCCGGGATCGGATGGTCCGGGCTTCGCAATCTCCCTGCGGTCGGCGTCTTCCCGATCCCTCCTCAACGCATCGACGAACCGGACGAAAGACGGCAAGTCTTCCACCCGATCGAGAAACAAGGAGAGCTGCGCCCAGGATGTCTCCTCGGATTTCCGCACCTCTTCCCAAAGCTTGTCGTTGGTCACGTCTCACTCCCAAGCCCCACAACAAGGCCGTCGCGGGCGATCGTCAAGTCGCCGGCCCATGTTTTCCTGACGGCGGCAATCCAGTCGGCCTCGCCGATCTCGGGATCGTCGGCGGGAATGAGGTGGTTGAGGACCAGTCTTTTGACGCCTGCATCACAGGCGATGCGGCCCGCTTCCTCGGCAAAGCTGTGGCTGGCAAGCAGGTGTTCCCTCAGCCTTGCGCCGTTGCCGGTCTTCGCGACCAGCCGCTCGATACCCTTTTCCAGCATGGCCTCGTGGACCAGGACGTCGGCGCCCTCGGCGAAATCCGCCAATGGCGGAAAGAACGCCGTATCCGATGAAAAGACGATGCCTTGCCCCGCATGATCGAAGCGCAGCGCAAAGCAATCCGTCACCGGCGGGTGGTCGACGCGCAGCGCCGATATTTTGAGACCGCGCTCTTCCGCCACCTGGCCTTCACCAAACTCGACGATCGAAACCAGGTCGCGGATATCCGGCCGGCCTTCGTCGGCGATGCGGATCTCGATGTCGAATTCCATCGCCTGGCAAAAGCGCTGCCAATAATGGCCGATGCCGGGCGGGCCGAACAAAGTGACGGGCGCCGCCAGGCCGGCGGTCCAGGCGGTGTGGATCAACGGTCCGAGTTCCAGAACATGGTCGGAGTGCAAATGCGTGATGAAGATCAGGTCGAGCGCCTTCAGGCTGATGCCGGCATCGGTCAGCCCGCGCGTTACGCCCAGCCCGCAATCGACGACGATGGTGCGGCCGCCAATCTCCAGCAGCGACGAACTCGGCCACGGGCCGCCCGGCCGCAGCGCCGGGCCACCCTTCGAACCCAGAAGCACCAGACGATCCGTCATGCGACGGCGCTCAAGACCAGTCGCCCTCTGGCGTGCCGTTGAAGCGCTTCTTCAGGCCGGCCCAGCAGTCGATGTAATTGTCCTGTCGGGTTTCGAGCTCGGCGCCATAGCGGGTCACCATTTGCGGAAAGCGTGTCTCGAACATGAAGGCCATGGTGTTGTCGAGCTTGACCGGTTTTAGCTCCGCTCGCGAGGCTTTTTCGAAGCCAGACGCGTCGGGTCCGTGAGCCAGCATCATGTTGTGCAGGCTGATGCCGCCGGGCACGAAGCCCTCTTCCTTGGCATCGTACTGACCATGAATCAGGCCCATGAACTCGCTCATGATGTTGCGGTGATACCAGGGCGGGCGGAAAGTGTTTTCCGCCACAAGCCAGCGCGGCGGGAAGATGACGAAATCGATATTGGCGGTGCCTTCCTCGCCGCTCGGCGCGGTCAGCACGGTGAAGATCGACGGATCGGGGTGGTCGAACAGGATTGCGCCGACCGGCGAAAAGGTCGCAAGATCATATTTGTAGGGCGAATAATTGCCGTGCCACGCCACCACATCCAGCGGCGAATGGTCGATTTCGGTGACATGGAACTGGCCACACCATTTCGCGATCAGCCGACAGGGCGTGTCCTTGTCCTCGAACCAGGCGCAGGGCGTCTTGAAATCGCGCGGATTGGCCAGGCAGTTGGCGCCGATCGGGCCGCGATCCGGCAGCGTCAGCTTGGCGCCGTAATTCTCGCAGACATAGCCGCGCACTTGCGGATCCACCAGTTCGACCTTGAACACCAGACCACGCGGCAGCACGGCGATCTCCCCCGGCCTGAGTTGGATGACACCCATCTCGGTGACGAAGCGCAAGGCTCCAATCTGGGGCACGACCAGCAACTCGCCGTCGGCGTTGAAGAAATGATCGTCGACCATCGAACGGTTGGCGACATAGACATGTGCCGCCATGCCGGTCTGGCCGAGCACGTCGCCGGCGGTGGTGATCGAGCGCATGCCGGCAATGAAATCGGTCGGCTCCTTCGGCGTCGGCACCGGGCTCCAGCGATACTGGCCGAGTGCGAGCCGATGGTCGCCGACGTTCGGCGCGCTTTTCCAAAGCGGATAATTCGCCGCTTTGAAGCGACCGGTGTGCCTCACGCTCGGCCTTATCCGATAAAGCCAGGAGCGCTCATTGGTGCCGCGCGGCGCAGTGAAAGGAGAGCCCGAAAGCTGCTCGGCATAGAGGCCGTAGGCCGGCCGCTGCGGCGAGTTTCGGCCTTGCGGCAGCGAGCCCGGCAAAGTCTCGGTCTCGAAGTCATTCCCGAAACCCGGCATGTAGGAATAGGCCATGGAATCCTCCCGAATTCATGGTCTCGGAGCATCGTTTGCGCATCCGCAAAGATGCTCCAAGTTGACCATATCGGTTTCATTTGTAACCATTGAAAATGTAACCATCAACGGTGATTTCGGCATGAGCCGCCAGCATGCCAGTCAGGGCCAACCATGGAAATCCTCGAACTGGAATCCTTCCTGCCTTACCGGCTCTATCGGCTCGCCGATGCCGTCAGCCGCGAATTCTCAAGGATATACAAGGACCGCCACGGCCTGACGCGGCCCGAATGGCGCACGCTCGCCGGGCTTGGACAGCACGGCACGATGACGGCGACGGCGCTCGGCGAGCAATCGGCCATGCACAAGACCAAGGTTTCGCGCGCGGTCGCCGAACTCGAACGGCGGCGCTGGCTCAGCCGGACGCCGGACGAAAAGGACCGCCGTGTCGAGCATCTGGCGCTGACCAAGGCTGGCGTTACTGCCTATCGCGAGATGGTGCCGCTGGCGAAGGAGTTCGAGCGGGAGCTGCTGGAGAGGCTTGGTGCGGAAGAGCGGGCGGCGATTGTCGGTGGGGTAGCGGCGCTGGAGGCAAAACTCACCTTGGGTTGAAAATCCTCCCTCAGCTTCGACCGTCGCAGAAATCAGATGGCTTGGGCGGCAGGCGACGCTCCTAAACCGTAATAGGCGCGTTCGGCTTCAATGATGCCTCTGACATAGCTTCGAAATGCTACAGGATCATCGATGTAAGTCAGGAGCACCTGCGCTTGCGAAGCCGCGTGTCTTCGAACGCTTTCAAACAGCCGCCTCGCTGTTTCAAAATCACCAGCCAAGCCGGCCGCCACCCCGGCATTGAGAGCTGCCCATTCGCCGTATGCACGGGGCTGCAATTCATTCACGAGGATCGTCGCCGCCGCCTGAACGGAAGGGAACATCGATCGGTGAACCTGATCGATTTCGACTGCCTCCCTGGCCATTTGACCTACCAAGGGGAGAAACTGCTCTGGGCTCTCGAACTCAACAAAGGAGCCAACGCGCTCAACGCGATCGAACGTCAATGTGAATGGCGGCAAACCCCAAAGCCAGTGAACCGCTAAATTCAGGTAAGAGCCTTTCGACCAAGAGCTGGGTTGGAACTCGACAACACTTAGCCAGAAGCCACGGTCGGCAATCCAGGTTCGCGACTGACCCTTCCGCCGAAATCCAGCAGGCTGCAATGCGATCCTTGCCTGCGAAGCAATGATACGTCCGTGCTCGTTATCCGCCATCTCGGTCCCTACATGACAGCAATGGGCGTGGCGCTACCAATCCATCACCACCTTGCCGGAATTGCCGCTCTTCATCGCCTCGAAGCCGGAAATATAGTCGTCAATGCCGATGCGATGCGTGATCAGGCCGCTGACATCGAGCGGGCCTTGCACCAGCGCGATCATCTTGTACCAGGTCTCGAACATCTCGCGGCCGTAGATGCCTTTCAGATGCAGCATCTTGAAGATGACCTTGTTCCAGTCGATCTCGAAGCCGGTCGGCGCGATGCCGAGAATGGCAATCTTGCCGCCATTGTTCATGGTGTCGATCATGTCGCGGAAGGCCGGCGCGGCACCCGACATTTCGAGGCCGACGTCAAAACCCTCGGCCATGCCGAGCGCCGGCATCACGTCGCGCAGCTTTTCCTTCGACGCATCGACGACATGCTGGACGCCGAGCTTTTTCGCCAGTGCCAGGCGCACCGGGTTGATGTCGGTGATGACCACTTTTCGCGCGCCGACGCACTGCGCCACCAGTGCGCCCATGATGCCGATCGGCCCAGCGCCGGTGACCAGCACGTCCTCGCCAACCAAGTCAAAGGACAATGCCGTGTGAACGGCATTGCCTAAGGGATCGAAGATTGCCGCGATCTCGTCCGGCACGTCGTCGGGGATCGGCACGACGTTGTGCTGTGGAATCGCAAGGTATTCGCCAAAGGCGCCCGGCCGGTTGACGCCGACGCCGAGCGTGTTGCGGCACAGATGCCCCCTGCCCGCCCGGCAGTTGCGGCAATGGCCGCAGACTATATGGCCCTCGCCCGAAACACGCTGACCGATCTTGTACTCGGTCACCGCCGCGCCGAAATCGGCGACGGTGCCGACAAACTCGTGACCGGTCACCATCGGCACCGGCACGGTCTTCTGCGCCCACTGGTCCCAATTATAAATGTGGACGTCGGTGCCGCAGATCGCGGTCTTCCTGATCTTGATCAGAACATCGTTTGGGCCGATTTCCGGCACCGGCACTTCTTCCATCCAGATGCCCGGCTCGGCCTTGGCCTTGACCAGCGCCTTCATCATGTTTGACATTCTTTTGTCCCCAGAACCTTAGTCGCTTGAATCTCTTGATCCGGAATCGCTTTTCGGTCCCGGCCGCTCAGGAAATCACGCCGAGTTCGCGACCGACTGCGGCGAACGCCTCAACCGCACGATCGATGTCAGCGCCGGAATGGGCGGCCGACATCTGCGTGCGGATGCGCGCCTGGCCCTTCGGCACCACCGGGAAAGAGAAGCCGATGACATAGATACCGCGCTTCAGCATCCGCGCCGCCATTTCCTGCGCCAGCGTCGCGTCGCCCAGCATCACCGGGATGATCGGATGGTCGGCGCCGGCCAGTGTAAAGCCGAGCCTGCCCATCTCGGAGCGAAACCGCGCTGCGTTGGCATATAGGCGCTGACGCAACGCATCGCCATTGCGGACCAGTTCGAACACCCGAATCGAGGCGCCGGCGATCGCCGGCATCAGCGTGTTGGAGAACAGATAGGGGCGCGAGCGCTGGCGCAGCCAGTCGACTACCTGCTTCCTGCCCGAAGTGTAGCCGCCCGACGCGCCACCCAACGCCTTGCCAAGTGTGCCGGTGATGATGTCCACCCTGCCCTCGACGCCGCAATGTTCGGCCGAGCCGCGGCCATTCCTGCCGACGAAACCAACTGCATGGCTGTCGTCGACCATCACCATCGCATCGTATTTGTCGGCGAGGTCGCAGACGCCCTTCAGATTGGCGATGATGCCATCCATAGAGAACACGCCGTCGGTGGCGATCAGCCGGAACCGGCAGTCGCGCGCCTCTTTCAACCGCGCCTCCAGATCGGCCATGTCGTTGTTGGCGTAGCGGAAGCGCTTTGCCTTCGACAGCCGCACGCCGTCGATGATCGAAGCGTGGTTCAGCGCATCGGAGATGACCGCATCCTCCTCGCCGAGCAGCGTCTCGAACAGGCCGCCATTGGCGTCGAAGCAGGAGCCGTAGAGGATCGTATCCTCCATGCCGAGGAAGCCAGAAATCGTCGCCTCGAGCTGCTTGTGTTCTTCCTGCGTGCCGCAGATAAAGCGCACCGACGCCATACCGTAGCCGTAGCGGTCAAGCGCCTGCTTGGCCGCTTTCCGCAGTTCGGCGCTGTCGGCGAGGCCGAGATAATTATTGGCGCAGAAATTCAGCACCTTCTCGCCGCCGACCTCGATCTCGGCCGATTGGGTCGAGGTTATCACCCGTTCGGATTTGTAAAGGCCGGCCGATTTCAGTCCTTCAAGCTCGCTGTCGATGTGGGAAAGGAATGCTTCGGTCATGATCAGGCCCTGTTGAGATCGACGAGGACTGTCGCGCCGCGCGGACGAAAAATCCATCGCAAAAGCGACCGCTTCGGTGGCGGCAATGGCACGGCAGAGGCCACGATGTTCAAATGCGGAGGCGCCGCGAAAGATTGCAATAACCACTTTGCGGGTTTCCCGCCGCGGTCGCCGCCGCCGGCCTGCTGCCGTCCCAAACCTGTTAACACTTTGAAGCCAAAGGTTGTCGCACAAGAATTCGTTGGCGAGAGGGCCGCCTCAGAAAATGTCGCAGCAGCCGGTGCACGCCGTTTCAGGCAGGCTCATACTCCTGATCAAATCCGGCTACTGGCTGGCTCTGTTGATCATAGCCGCCATGGTCGTGGCCTCCTTCATCCTGCTGCAACAGGTGATGTCTACCCAACGGCACAATCAGGCGCTGCTCGATATCGTCAGCACACAGAAAGCCCTGTCGCAGCGCATCGTCTTCCTCGCCGGCGCGACAGGCAGCGCTTCACGCGACCAGCAGCCGGCCCTGGTTAGCGCGCTCAAGCAAGCGACGGTGGAGTTCGAGAAGAACTACGATCTGCTGCTCGAACGGACCGCCGCCGATCCGGCGTCGCCGGCAAGGTTCGATCCGAAATCGATCGAGAGCGTGCTTTTCGCCAAGCCGTACCATCTCGACTATTTCTCGGTCGGGCTTATCGCCAACGGCGAACGCCTGATCTCGTCATTCGAATCGCGGCTCAACATGGCCGGCAATGGTGGCTACAAAGGCGGAGAGGAGCGCGTCAACCTGAACGCTTCCGTTGCCAACGCAACATTGTCGGGCTATGCCGCACTTGGCCAGCGCATCAGCGCCTTTGCAGACCAGCGATCCGAAACACTTCTCGATCTTAACCGCACATTGTTCTACTCGACCATCGGCGTCATCGTGCTGGTGGCGCTTTTCATTTTCAGGCCAATGTCGAATGCCATCCTGCGCAGGACGCGCGAGCTGGTCGATGCGCGCAATTCCATGGCCTTTATCGCCGTGCATGACGGGCTGACCGGCCTGCACAACCGCACCTTCCTGACCGAGCATTTCGATACGCTGATCAATGCCGCGCAGCGACGGCGTGAACGGGTTGCCGTGGTGCAGTTCGATCTCGACCGGTTCAAGCAGATCAACGACACGTTCGGCCACGCCGCCGGCGATTATGTGCTGGTGGCGGCTGCGCAGCGCATGCGTGATTCGTGCCGTACGTCGGATCTCAACGTGCGGCTCGGCGGCGATGAATTCGTCATGATTCTCAACGGTGCCGGCAGCACCGAGGACATAGATACCGTCGCCTGGCGCATCCTGACCAAGCTCAACAAGCCGATCGTCTTTCGAGGCACGACGATCCATCCGGGCGTAAGTGCCGGGATTGCGGTCTACCCGATCGATGCCGACAATGCTCAGGACCTGCTCGTCCATGCCGATCTGGCGCTGTATTCCGCCAAGAAGCAGGGCGGCGGCAGCTTGTCGTTCTTCTCCGAGGAGCTGAGACGCGAACTCGATTATCGCAAGCAGCTCGAGCTCGACATCAGGACCGCCATCTCCGAGAAGGCGTTCGAAGTCTATTTCCAGCCGCAGGTGTCGCTGTCGAACGGCGCCATCAGCGGCATCGAGGCTCTGGTTCGCTGGAGACACGCCGAGCGCGGCATGATCGCGCCGGGCGAGTTCATTTCCGATCGCGGAAAAATGCGGCTTGATGTCCGAGATCGGCCGCATCGTCATTGCCAAGGCGATCAACGAAGCAGCCGAATGGAACCGCGCAGGCATCGCCTTCGGACGGATCGCCGTCAATGTATCCGGCTCGGAGCTGCGCGAGACAGATTTCGAAGTCTTCCTGTTAGACATGCTGGAGAGGGCTGGCCTGCCAGCGCACAAACTATCGCTGGAGATCGTCGAATCCGTCATTCTCGACGACGAGAAGACCGGTATCGCGGCAAAGCTGCGGCACATCCGCGCCGCCGGCATCCATCTTGAGCTCGATGATTTCGGCACCGGCTACGCATCGCTCAGCCATGTCAATCCAAACGAGATCGATCGGCTCAAGATCGACCGCCGTTTCGTCCAGAACATCAACGAGAACAGCGGCAACACCAAGATCGTGCGTGCCCTCACCGAGCTCGCCCGCGGTCTCGGCATCTCGATCGTCGCCGAGGGCGCCGAAACCGAAGCCGAGCTCGACTCGCTGATGAAGATCGGCTGCGACCAGGTGCAAGGCTATTCCATCGCTTTCCCGATGCCGCCGGACAGCGTGCGCGAATGGCTGGTGGCGCGAACGCCCAAGAAGGCCAGGCTGACAGTGCTGCAGGGCTGCCGGGCGTAGATCCGTTTCCTAGCCTAATTTCTAACCCTCGACATTGGCCCGCAACGCGGCCAGCACCTGTGCAAACTCCGCCAGCCTGTCGTCGGACAGTCCTTTCCGCAGCCGCTTGTCGAAGGCTAACGCGGCGGTGCGCAATTTCAGGAACAGCGCTTCTCCGGCTTGGGTCAGCTCCACCTGGTGAACCCGGCGGTTCTCGGGATCGCGGCGGCGCATCAGCAGGCCTTGCGTCTCCATGGCGTTGAGGTGGTGGGTCAGCGTTGCGCCCCGGATGCCGATCATGCCGGCGAGCTCGCGTTGGTTGGCCAGCTCCCGCGACTTGACCGACAGCAACGTGACCCAGACCGGCAGCGTGCCGCCTGCCTCGACCAAGGCAGCGTCGAAAGCCTGCGCAACCAGCTTGGCGGTGCGCGCGAGATTCATCCCGATCGGCGGGCGGTCAAAGGGCGTCATGATCCGACACTAGAACAAGGGCAAAGCCTATGGAACCGGCTCGAGCTTATGCGTTGACATCTAATCATTTGATATCTATCAATATGCCTAGCGGTGGGCAAGAGAGGAAATGCGGTCATGCAATATGTCTACATCATCGTCCTCGGCCTTCACGTCATGGCGGGCGTGTTCTGGGCCGGCACCACCATCGCGGTCGCCCGCGAACCGGAGATCAGGGCGGAACGTTTCTTCCGGCCGCAAATGGGCGCAGCCGGCGTGGTTTTCCTCACGGGCTTGCTGCTGTGGTATTTCTTCCACAACGACTCTTTCGGCTCGATGGAGAAGGTCTTGGCGCTGGGCATCTTGACGGCGTTAATCGCCGCCGGGGTTCAGGGCGCGCTGGTGGGTTCCGCCAGCAGGCAGTTGGCCGGCGCTGATGCGGTGAAGCAAACCCAATTGCGCGCCAAGATGACAAAAGGCGAACGCATCGCTGGCGGCCTGCTGGTTATCACCGTGTTCTGCATGGCCACCGCCAGGATGTTTTGAACGTCCTGCCGCAATCGCAAGATCGTACGGTGCCCGGCGATAGGCGGCGGCGTGCGCGGCGCGCAGACCGGACCAAAGTACCGTGGTGGCTCTCCGTACGGAGGTTCGGCTGCGCGCCACCAATCAATCCAAAATATTCCTCAGATCCGCAAGCCGAACCTGATGCCGTCATAGATTGCGGCGTGGATGTTGCGCGAGGCTACTGCATCGCCGATGCGAAAGACGACGAAACCGCCTTGCGGATTGCGCACCGGAAAGATGTCGCCGCCATTGACCAGTTTTTCGTAATCGATCGCGCCGGCGTTCTTCGACAGCGGCTTCAGCGCCAGGTAGAGATCGTCGAGCGGCAGCGTGCCGTGCTCGACCACCACCTGGTCGACGCGCCGCTCGCCGCGCCAGCCATCGGCGAAGTCGGAGGCGAGCTCGGCGATCAGCTGGTTGCCTTCGCGCCGCACAGAACGTAGCCGTGTGTTGATGGTCACCGTGACCCCCTTTTCCTGGAAGGCGCGCATGTAGGGCACATGATTCATGCCGCCCATTTCCGGGGCGAAGAAGCGCTCTGGTGAAACCAGCTCCAGCCTGGCGCCGCTATTGGCGATCAGTTCGGCGGCACCCATGCCCTGGTGGCCGCCGTTGTCGTCATAGAGCAGCACGTTCTCGGCCGGCTTGACGCTGCCGGCCATGATGTCCCAGCTCGAGGTGACGAGATCGTCGCCCGCCGTCAGAGGCGGGTTCTGCGGCAGGCCGCCGGTGGCGACCACCACCACGTCCGGCGACAGCGCCAGCACGTCGTCCGTCTCCGCCCATTTGTCGTAGCGGATCTCGACGCCCAGCCGGTCGAGTTCGGCCAGGCGCCAGTCGATGATGCCGATCAATTCCTTGCGGCGCGGGTTTTGCGTTGCCAGCCGCACCTGGCCGCCGGCCTGGCTCGATGCTTCCAGCACCGTCACCTGGTGCCCGCGCTCGGCGGCGACGCGCGCTGCCTCCAGCCCGCCGGCGCCGGCGCCGACGACGACCACCTTCCGCTTCGGTCCCTCGGTTTTCGGAATAATATGCGGGATATCAGCCTCGCGGCCCGTCGCCGCATTGTGGATACACAGCGCCTCGCCGCCCTCATAAATGCGGTCGAGGCAATAGGTGGCGCCGACGCAAGGGCGGATCTCGTGCTCGCGGCCTTCCATCACTTTTTTGACGATATGCGGGTCGGCAATGTGGGCGCGCGTCATGCCGACCATGTCGAGCTTGCCGGTGGCGATGGCGTGACGCGCGGTGGCGACGTCGGAAATCCGCGCCGCATGGAAGGTCGGGAATTTCGTCGCCGCTCTCACCTCCCCTGCGAAGTCGAGATGCGGTGACGAGCGCATGCCGGTCACCGGGATGACCTTGGTCAGCGCCGCATCGGTCTCGATCGAGCCACGGATGATGTTGAGGAAATCGACCTTGCCGGAGCCGGCCAGCCGCCTGGCGATTTCGACGCCCTCCTGTTTCGACAGGCCTTTCTCGAAATCCTCGTCGGCGACCATGCGGATGCCGACGACGAACTTTTCGCCGACCGCGGCACGCACTGCGTCGAGCACCATTCCGGTGAAGCGCAGCCGGTTGTCGAGCGAGCCGCCGAAATCGTCGTCGCGCTGGTTGGTGGCCGGCGACCAGAAACCGTCCATCAGATGGCCGTAGGCTTCGAACTCGATGCCGTCGAGG
Source organism: Mesorhizobium sp. M1307 (assembly GCF_040318155.1). Taxonomy (NCBI): domain Bacteria; kingdom Pseudomonadati; phylum Pseudomonadota; class Alphaproteobacteria; order Hyphomicrobiales; family Phyllobacteriaceae; genus Mesorhizobium; species Mesorhizobium sp. M1307. The sequence goes on from NZ_JAMYLR010000014.1 coordinate 40,391, forward strand.
CCGGCAGCCTGGCAGCGCTGCGCGGCCGCCGCATAGTCGGCGACGATGCGCTCGATATCCCAGTCCTCGATAGTCTTGGGAAAGGCGCGATGGGCCGGTTCGCGCACCGGCGAAGCCGACAGGACGGGCAGCCAGTCGGCCTTGTTCCAACCGGTGCGGCGGCCGAGATGGGTGATCTGTATCATCACCTTGCAATCGTGCTCGTGGCAGGCATCGGTAAGCTCGGCGAGCCACGGCACGATGCGGTCGTCATAGACATGCAGATTGCCAAAAGCGGCCGGGCTGTCGCGCGAGACGATCGCCGAACCGGCGGTCATGGTCAGCGCCATGCCGCCCTTGGCCTTTTCGGCATGGTAGAGCCGATAGCGTTCCTTCGGCATGCCGTCCTCGGAATAGGCCGGCTCATGGCTGGTCGACATCACCCGGTTCTTCAGCGTCAGATGCTTGAGCTGATAGGGCTGGAGGAGCGGGTCGTTGCTAGTCATCATCTTCCTGCTGTTTCAAATTGTGCTAATGAGCGGCAAATTTCTGTTTTTACGCATGTCGCTGTCCCAAAATCGCTGCGCAGTTTTGGGCGACATGCAGCAAGGAACCTGCTCATGACCGATACGAAAAACCTCACCCAGCTCGGCACCAACGTCGAGGCGCCACAGAGCCCTGAAGCGGCAGTCCTGGAAACCGTGCCGTTTTCGCGCGGCGACGGCCCGCCGGCCATCGTTCGCTTCACCTGCCCGGAATTCACTTCGCTCTGCCCGGTCACCGGCCAGCCGGACTTCGCCCATATCGTCATCGAGTACGCACCCGATGCGCTGCTGGTGGAATCGAAGTCGCTCAAGCTGTTCATGACCTCGTTTCGCAACCATGGCGCCTTCCACGAAGAATGCACCGTCATGATCGGGCGCCGCATCATCGCCGCGACCAAGCCATTGTGGTTGCGCATCGGCGGCTATTGGTATCCGCGCGGCGGCATTCCGATCGACGTGTTCTGGCAAACCGGCGCGCCGCCGGAAGGTGTGTGGCTGCCCGACACCGGCGTCGCCCCCTATCGCGGGCGCGGCTAATCGGACGGAGCGGCTCACCTGATCCCGGTCCGGCACAGGTTGGTCCCCAGGAAAGGCATCACGGCGTCGCGGTACCGCTGTTGGTCATAGCGATAGAGATCAACGTGCCGCGCGCCGTCGAACCAGACCAGCTTTGCGTCAGCGCCTGCCGCATCTTTCAACGCCAGTGTCTGGCTGCGAGCGACAAACGGATCCGAATTGCCTGCTAGCAGCAATATCGGCCGATGAATCTCGCCGATGCGATCGACCGGCCTGACATCATCTACCCCGAAGCCAAGGCGGAGCTGCATCTGCGCCAAGAGGATGGTCGCCTGTACGTCGCGCAACATAGGCAAGGGCGCTCGCAACGCCGTGGTTTCCAGCAAAGTCGCGTAGATCTGCTCCAGGACATAGGCATCGGCATGCTCCTGCTGAGCGCCAAATACAAAAGCAGCCGCACCGAGCGACGAGCCGATGGCCGCCACCTTGCGACCGGCGAAGCGTTGCCGCGCAAAGGCGAGGATGCGGCTGGCGTCCTGCCGTTCGATGTAACCAAAGCCTCTGATATCGCCGCCGCTTTCGCCATGTCCCGACAGATCGAACAGCACGATCGAGTAGCCGCTTTCGAAAAGCAGCTTCGCTCTTGGAACCATGGCCAGCTTGTTTGAACCGCGTCCGTGTAACAGCACGATTGTTCCGCAACTGTCCTGCCGATCCGCCACCCAACCGGCAAGGTCGGGCGCGCCCTCCTGCTTCAGAACGATGCGCTCCACCGGTAACCCCACAGGCAGCGTGAAGCTTTGCTGAGGCACGCGGGCCACCGCGCGGCTTCCTGCCTCCCAGGTGACAGCGCAGGCCAGGACGCAAACCGCCGCGAATAAAGCAACCACGACAGGACCTCTTCTCATCGATCGGTCACGTGCACTTCGCATCAGTTGAGCGGCAGCCGCCGGTAGCGGCTGGGGTTGTTCGGGTCGCTGAAATGGTGCATCGGCCCGTGTTCGGCAAAGTGCGCTGACCAGCGTTTCATTGCCGCCGGATCGAGTTCGACGCCCAGCCCGTCACCCTCCGGCACACGCACCGTGTTGGCGATCTGACGGAATGGGCCATCCTTGATGACGTCGCCGATCTGCCAGCGAAACAGCGACTGCGACGCTTCCGTGATCCACGGCGTCGCCGCTACGACGTGCAGATAAGCCGATGTCATGATGCCGAGATCGTTCGAATAGCACCAGAACCCCTTGCCCATCGCCTCACAGGCGGCGATGAATTTCAGAGTTTTGGACAATCCGCCGAGTGCTGCGAAATTGCAGACGAAGTAATCCGGCGCACCGAGCGCGACTGCCCGTCTGATATCCGGGATGTGGGTGGAGAACGGAATGCGCGAATGCTGGCGCAGCGCAGCCATCTCGTCGAAGGTCGCGACCGGATCCTCGTAATTGCGGATGTTGAACGGCTCGATCTCGCGCAGCACCCAGCGCGCTGTGGTCAGCGACCACTGCATGTTGGAATCGAGTTTGATCTGCGCTTTATCGCCAAGCGCCTCGCGCAGCATGCGCACTGTCCTGATCTCGAGCTCGGGATCGCCCATGATCAGCTTGCCCTCGAAGATCGTCGAGCCGTGCTGTTCTCGCATGCCGAGACAGTAGTCGACGATCGCTTCGGCGGTCATCTCGCCGCCGGCTCCGCCTTTAGCGGGGCGAAAGGCGAAATATTCCGAAAACGGAATGTCCTTGCGCACCGCGCCGCCGAGCAGCTTGTAGAGCGGCATGCCGAAGACCTTGCCTCTTATATCCCACAGCGCCAGTTCGACGGCGCCGAACGCCACCGTGGCTGCGTTCTCGCCGGTGTTGGCGGTGATCTGCCAGGGCGGCACACAGCGCGCCTCGCAGTCGGCGATGTCGAGCGGATCGGCGCCAATCAGCGCCGGCGCGATCTCGGCCTTGATCACCTCGCCGAAATGCCACCATGGCGCCTCGCCCAGTCCGACCACGCCTTCGTCCGTCTCGACCTCGATGATCGATTTCGAGGCGCCGCCGTAGAGACCAGCCGTCCACCAGAACGGAGCATCGAGCGGGACGTTGACGTGGGTGACGCGGATGTTGGTGATCTTCATCGGTTCCGTTCTCACTCGCACTGGTATTGGCTGAGCGCCCATTCGCCGGTCACCGAGAGAAGGTCGGATATCTTCCAGTCGCCATCGACTTTCCTGAATTTCCACTCCAGCCGGTGCGGGTTGCCGGCGACGACGAAGGCGACGACGACCTTGGCCTCGTCGCCTTTGATCGCTTCGATGGTCTTCAGGCTGTTGTCGATCTCCGCCTTGTCGTATTCGGAATTGTCGAGTGCCATGTTGGGATCGAGGCACTCGCCCTGCCCCGACTTGCGGAGCGCATCGCTCTTGTCGAGCACCGACTTTGCCGGGTCGGTGAAATGGCCCCGCTGAGCCGGATCGACCTCGAGCCCGGCATGCTCGTAGAACGGCTTCACCACCGCGGTCGGCGAGCCCGGCTGCACGGCTGCGGCCGGCGCGTCTTCTGCCGGCGGCGAAACTGCCGGCGGAGGTGCCGCACTGTCGGCCGGCGCGTTTGCGGGCGGCGCGCCGAACAGGCCCTGAGCGGCGGCGCTGCTCAATCCGGCCAGCAGGCACGCAGTCGCCAGAACCCAGGGACGGCAGCGGAGCACGGCATCACTCCGGCGACTGCCCGGCAAGGCATTCGAGCGCACTCAGGGTCCAGCCGCTGGTCTTCGAGGTGATGTCGGCGATCTTCCAATGGCCGTCGATCTTCTTCAACGACCAGACCATTTCGCGTTTGGAATCATCGCCTTCCGGAAAAAGGTTGAACGTCGCCGTCACCTCGGCGCTGTCGCCATCCAGCGTTTCGGCCAGCGTCAGCGTCTTGGCCACGGTCTTCTCGTCATAGTCCTGCGCATCGAGACCAGGGGCGAAGTCGATGCAGGGAACTTCATCCGGATGGTTCTTTGCGGCATTGTCGTTCAGTTCGAACAGTTTCGTCACCGGTGCGGTGAAGCGGTCGCGATATTGCGCATCGGCCTCGAATTTGACCGACGGGACATAAAAGAACTTCACGGCGTTGGCAGCAGGGCCGGCAAACGCGGCCGCCGGCACGGCCATCGAAAGCGCGGCAACAAAAAGTGGCAGTTTCATGGGTGTCCCCGATTGTTCACTGACGGAAGCTATCAGTACCACGCATCTTGCCCGTCGGCTTTCTTGCGGTCCATGAAATCCTGCAACGTCTCGTCTGCTGGCAACTCAGGCGTTCAGCCAGACATCCTGGAGATCCATCTCGAAGGTTTGGTGGACACCGTAGTTCTTCACCTTCTCATTCATGTGGCTGAACAGCTTCTGCCAAAACGGCTGAATGATGACGCCCGAATCCTGCAGGATCTGCTCGATGTCCTTCATGACCTCGCGGCGCTTTTCCACGTCGATGAGCGAAAGAGCCTGCTTGAGCTTGGCGTCGAAATCAGGGTTCGAGTAGCCGGTTTCGTTCCAGGCCTCGCCGGTGCGATAGCCGAGCGCCAACACCTGTACGCCAAGCGGGCGCATGTACCAGATGGTCATCGAATAGGGGTATTTCGTCCAGTCGTTCCAGAAGGTCGACCCCGGCAGCACGGTGCGCTTCACCTTGATCCCGGCATCGCGCAACTGGCCGGCAATAGCGTCGCCGGTGTTCTTTTGCCAATCGTCCTCGACGGTGATCAGTTCATGCTCGAAGTCGTCCTGCCCGGCATCGGCCATAAGCTTCCTGGCGCCCGCGGCGTCGCGTGTCTTCTTGGGCAGCGCGTAGTATTCCGGATGAATCGGGCTGACGTGGTGGTTTTCACCAACAGTGCCTCGCCCGGCGTAGCCAAGTTCGAGCACCGCTTTGTTGTCGACGGCCATCTGGAGGGCGTTGCGAACCCGCTTGTCGTCATAGGGCTTGTTCGTGATGTTGGTCCGGGCGACGAGCGTGGTCGCTGTCGCGACCTCCGATTTGACCAGCCCCATCTTGTCGAGGATGTCTATGAAGTCGGCCGGCGTCTCGAAGTTGAGGTCGATTTCGCCGGAGTCGAATGCATTTATCGAGGCGTTGAAATCGGTTCCGTAGTCGATGAATTCGACGCCGTCGAGAAGCGCTTCACCGCCCCACCATTTGCCATTCTCACGACGCTTGACGACCGCTTTCTGGCCGACCGCATAAGACACCAGTTCGAACGGCCCGGTGCCAATCGGCTTCTCAATCGGATTGGCGCCGTCGGCGTCGAAGTTGCGATGGACCACCAGCGCCGGATAGTCGGTGAAGTTCGGGATCAGCGAGATGTCCGGTTCGTTCAGCTTCAGCTTCACCGTGTTGTCGTCGACCTTGGTGATCGCCCCTTCCCTGGCCTTGCCGGTCTTTGCATCGATCAGCGCACCGACGCGCGCGGCCATCGAATTGCCGGCGGCAGCCTTCTCGCACCAGCGCGTCAGATTGTAGGCCACGTCATCGGCGTTGAAAGCATCGCCGTTGTTCCAGGCGATGCCCTTGCGCACATGCAGCACGTATTCGGTGGCGTCGTCGTTGACCTCCCAGCCTTCGAGCAGAACCGGCTCGAATGTGAACTGGCGAGTGTAGCGGACAAGCGGCTCGAGCCAGCAGCGTGAAATGTTCGCAAGTTCCACCCAGTCGTAGGTGCGCGTGTCCTTTTGCGCCTTCACCGACATCGAAACGTGCAGCGTTCCGCCTTTCTTCGGCTCTTCAGCCAAAGCCCGCTCCGGCACGGCAAGTCCAATCATGCCGTAGGCAAGGGCCGTCGATGCGCCGAAAGCGCTTGCCAGGGCCAGAAACTCCCGCCGGTCGACGCGACCGGCGCGCGCCTCGCTGGCCATTGCTTCGATGGCGCTCGGTACGCGATCGCCGTTGCTTCTGAAGAGTGTCATTTTTTCCTCCCTTATGGTTCGCATCGGGTCTTCGCCCGTGATCAACTAACGCTGTCCGGCAGTTTCTCCTCGCGCCGCGCAATCAAATCTTTGAGACCATCGGCGATGTCCTCATCGAGCTTCGGCTCCTCATAATCGGCGAGCATGTTGCGCGCTTTCTCGCGGCCGCGGGTGTCGTGGTCCTTTGCTCCTTCCGCCTTCCACTGTTCGAACGAATTGAAGTCCATGATGCTCGGTATGAAGAAGGCGGACTCGAAATGTTCAAGCGTGTGCTGGGTGCCGAGGAAATGGCCCTGTGGTCCGACCTCGCGGATAGCCGCCATAGCCTCCTTGAAATCGTCGAATGGCAGCCCGCCAGCATATTTGTACCAGCCGACAAGCTGCTCGCAGTCGGTGGCAAATTTCGAATAGCCGCAGGTCAGGCCGGCCTCGAGCCAACCGGCAGAGTGCCAGATGTAGTTGGCGCCGGCAAGGATGGCGGCATGCATCAGCATGTTCGCCTCGTAGCCCGCCTGGGCGTCGTTCAGCTTCGAGCCGACATGGAAACCGGACGTGCGCCACGGCAGACGATACTTCCGCGCCAGCGCGCCCATGAGATACATCATCTGGGCCGCCTCCGGCGTGCCGCCCATGGGAGCGCCGGTCTTCATGTCGACCGTCACCATGAACTGTCCGTAGATCTGCGGCGAACCCGGACGCAGGAGCTGTGTGAACGCGACGCCCGCCAGCGCTTCGGCATTGACCTGCGCGACCGCACCGACGGCAGAGGCCGAAGTCGAGGCGCCGCAAAGGGCGAAGGGGGCGAGGATCAGCGGCTGGTTGTGGCGCGCATAGACTTTCATCGCGTCCAGCATGGTGGCGTCCCACACCAGCGGCGAATTGCAGTTGGTGATCGACACCAGGACCGGGTTGTCGCGGACATAGTCCTCGCCGAACACGATGCCTGCCATCGCCATCGTGTCTTCGGCTCGATCCTTGGAGGTCACGATGCCCATGAACGGCTTGTCGGAGTGCTTCAGCGCCGAATGGATGATGTGGAGGTGACGTTTCGGCACCGCGATTTCCATCGGCTCGCAGATGATCGAGCTCGACGAATGCAGCGCCGGCGCCATGTAGGCGAGCTTGTGGAAATTGTTGAGGTCGGCGAGTGTGCCGTAGCGCCTGTTGTTGTCGAGGTCGCGCACGTAAGGCGCCCCGTACATCGGCACGAAGACGGAGTTGTTTCCACCCACACGTACGGAACGCTGGGGATTCCTCGCATTGAGCGTGAACTCCGACGGGACCTTCGAGATGAGCTCCATCAGCAGGGCGCGGTCGATCCGGACCCTTGTCTCCGAGACATCGGCGCCCGCCGCCTTCCACATTGCGATCGCCTCATCGTCGCGGAACTCGCATCCCACTTCTTCGAGGATGGAGAGCGACTCCTGGTGGATCAGCTCAACCGCCTCGTCCGGAACCATCTGATAGACGGGAATCTGGCGGACCAGGGTTGGAAACGACGCTATGGGCGCGCCCCGCAGCGCCTTGCGCCCCAGGCGGCCACCGCTGCGGCGGTTGGTGTGTTCGCTCACTTCAACGGCCGGTGCGTTCATGAAGGCTCCATATTCCTGTTGGTGACCAATCTAGCCAGACAAAATGCGGCTGTGACGCTGGAAAATCCTGATCTCTTGTATAAGCTCAGCTTATGCGAAGCTTGCGCCACCTGCTGCCGTCAGCCGGCAGCCTGATCGTTTTCGAGGCCGCCGGGCGGCTGTCGAGCTTTACCGCCGCCGGGCGCGAGCTCGGCATGACGCAGGCTGCCGTCTCCTATGCGATCCGCGGGCTCGAAGAGCAGCTCGGCGCGAAACTCTTCCAGCGCCGCCACCGGCAAGTCAGCCTGACCGAGGCCGGCGACCGCTTCCATGCCGACGTCTCGCTCGGCCTGTCGCACATTCGCAAGTCGGCGGAGGATCTGCGCCAGATCGCCGTCGGTGCGCATGTGACGCTCGCCGCCTCGACCGCCTTCGCCTCGTTCTGGATGATGCCGCGCCTGCAGCAGTTTCGCGACGAATTGCCGGGCATCGACCTGCGCATCCAGACCGCCGACCGCGATCTCGACATCATCGCCGAAGACATCCCGCTCGGCGTGCGCGGCGGCGAGCCCAAGGAATGGCCGGATTATCATTCGCTGCCGCTGGCCGATGAGGTGATATTCCCCGTTGCCGGCGTTAGTTATGTGGCACGGTTCGGGCTGCCGGAGCGTGTCGCGGACCTTCAATCGCACCGCCTTATCCATCTTGAAGAGCCGTTTCGCGAGGCCGCGAGCTGGGACGAATGGTTCGCCTCGGCCGGTGTCGACATCGCCGATGCCGGACGCGGCTTGCGCATCAACGACTATGCGCTGGTGATCCAGGCAGTCATGGAAGGGCAAGGCATCGCGCTCGGCTGGGGTCACCTCGCCGAGCGGCTGCTGGCATCAGGGCTGCTGGTGCGCGTCACCGGCCACACGATGACGACCGGCAAGGGCTTTCATGTCATCTGGTCGAAGAACCGCGAACTCAGCGACAACGCCCGCAAGGTGCGGGACTGGCTGGCGGCGCAGGCGTGAGGCCGATAAATGCCCGGTCAAACGGTCACGACGATCTTGCCGAATTGCTCGTTCGATTCGAGATAGCGGTGCGCCTCGACGATCTGGTCGAACGGAAAGGTTCTGGCGATTGCCGGCTTCAGCGAACCCGAGCTCAGTCCGTCAAGGATGAACGCCTTGGCGGCCTGCAGCCGGACCGGATCGCGCACGATCTCATGGACGAGATAACCGCGCATCGTCAGTGTCTTTGCCAGCACTGCAGGTAGTGGAAAGGGTGTCGGGTCGAGGCTCAAGCCGCCATATTCGATGAGAATGCCACCCGGTGCCATCGCCGCCGTCAGAGGCTTGAAAATCGGGCCGCCGACGGCATCGAACACCACGCGCACGCCGTCCGGGCCGGCGATTCGCTTCAGCCTGGCTTCCAGGTCCTCCTCTGCCGAGGCGATGACGTGGGCCGCGCCGAACTCAAGCAAAGCCCGCTTCTTGGCGGACGTCCGTGTGACCGCGATCGTGGTCGCGCCAACCATGTTGGCGATCTGGATCGCCGCCAGTCCGACGCTGCTCGATGCCGCAGTGATGACAACAAAGTCCTCCCTGCCGAGTTTGGCAATGTCGATCAGCGCACCGTAGGCGGTGAGATATTGCATCCACGCTGCGGCGGCTTCTTCCCAACTCAGCGATGGTGGATGCTTGACGACGAGCTCGGCGGGATATGTGGCAATCTCACCATAGGCAGGCCAGCGGGCCATCGATAATGGCGGCACGATGCTGACGGCATCGCCAGGCGCAAACCCGTCCACGCCTTCGCCGACCATCTCGACGATACCCGCCGCCTCGAGCCCAAGACCGGAAGGCAACGGCGCGGTCTGGATGTAGGTCCCCGAACGCAGCAGCGCCTCGGCGCGGTTTATACCCAACGCCTTGACGCGGATCTGAATCTCACCGCTCGCGGGCGCAGGCGTGTCAACATTCTCGATGCGCAGGACCTCGGGACCACCGAGCTCATGAAAGCGAACGACACGTGCCATCGGTCACAACTCCAAAATATTTGAACTGAATCAGCTATGCCAGCGCTCATCAGGCGGATAAATAGCCGCTTGAGTAGAGCAGCAGAAACTGTGGGTTTTGAATATGGATCGCCTTACGAGCATGGCCGTGTTCGTCAAAGCCGTCGACCTGGGCTCGTTCGCAGCCGCGGCGGCGGCTCTCGATCTGTCCGGGCCGATGGTCGGCAAGCATGTCCGGTTTCTCGAGGAGCGCCTGAGCGTGCGCCTCATCAACCGGACCACGCGCCGCCAAAGCCTGACCGATTTCGGGCGCGCCTATTATGAACGCTGCCGGTTGGTGCTTGCCGAAGCGGAGGCCGCGGATGCACTCGCCGCCGACCAGCTTGCCGAACCGCGCGGAAAACTGCGTGTCCTCATGCCGGTGCATTTCGGCCGGCGCTGCGTTGCCCCGATCCTGTTCGGGCTTGCGCAGCAATATCCGGCGCTGGAACTTGACCTGTCGTTCAGCGACACCATCGCCGATCTGGCAGAGGACGGCTGCGATCTTGCCATTAGAACGGGCGACCTGGAGGACCAGGCCGGGGTAATGGCGCGTCGCATCGCGCGCCAGCACATGGTCGTCTGCGCGTCGCCGTCCTATCTCGACCGGCACGGCGAGCCACATGAAATCGATGACCTCGGCAGCCATCACGCGATCATCTACCGCCGTTCCGGGCGTGCCGTTCAGCCGTGGCTGTTTCCGCGCAACGGCCAGCCCGCGGCAGAGGTCAGGCCCGTCAGCAGATTACGGCTCGACGATCTCGATGCCATCGCCGATGCCGCGGCCGCCGGCATGGGGCTCGCCTGGCTGCCATACTGGCTGGTTCGCCAGCGCATCCAGGTGGGCGCGCTTGTCCTGCTATTGCCGGAACAATCCCGGTTTCTCTACGACGTTCATGCCCTGTGGTTGCAGACGCGTCATCTGCCGATGAAAGTCCGCCTTGCCGCCGATGCACTGTCGGCAGCGCTGCCCAAGCTCATGACTTGAAGTGCACGGCCGCGGTCGGCTGCGTGGATTTCCTCGAGAACGACTCGACGCAAGCGCAAGCCGTTCGAGGCGAGGCTTCGTCGATCGGCTCGGCAGCGCCGCTATCGATCCGCTCGCGCCCCGCATTGGGCGACAGTGCCCCCGAGATCCGCATCGAGGGTGTCCGCGATCAAGCCTGCGGCGGCACCTGCGGCGCAGTGGTAGAAACACGAAACTATATGGTCAGGTTTCGAATATACAGGAGATAAAATAGAAAAACTGTTAGCAATATCGAAATAACCGTCCAAATAGTAAACCAAATTATTCTCGCAATACGACTCTTTCGACGCTGTATCCATCGAGCGAAATTTACCATCAAGTAATCTAGGATGACGTCCAAATGTCGCCTCCAACGGCCATTCGCTTCGGATTTTGGCCTTCGTCCGACTAATTCTAATAAGTCAATTGGGGGCCAAGCCCATTCACTTCAACAATATTCCTATCTCTATATCGTGGCGGGACAGCACCCGGACAGCACCCCCCTCTGGCGGAGCAACGGAGCAGTCTCACTGCCTTGCAACGGTCAACGCTATTCTCCCTCTCCCGCATCGACCACGAATCCGCCTATAGTGCCCCATGCCCATCCGCCAGCTTTCCGAAACGATGATCAACCAGATCGCCGCCGGCGAAGTCATCGAGCGTCCGGCAAGCGTGGTCAAGGAACTGGTCGAGAACGCGCTGGATGCAGGCGCTACCAGAGTCGAGATCGTCACCGCCGGCGGCGGGCTGAACCTGATCCGCGTCAGCGACGACGGCTCGGGCATTCCGGAAAAGGAACTGGCGCTGGCGATTGCGCGCCATTGCACCTCCAAGCTCGCCGACGACATTCACGACATCCGCTCGCTCGGCTTCCGCGGCGAGGCCTTGCCGTCGATCGGCTCGGTGGCGCGGCTGTCGATCCGCTCGCGCACCGCGTCCAGTGAAAACGCCGCCGAGATCGGCATCGACGGCGGCCGCGTCTCCGCGGTCAGGCCGGCGGCGGCCAATCGCGGCACCACGGTCGAGGTGCGCGACCTGTTCTTCGCCACGCCCGCAAGGCTCAAATTCATGAAGGGCGAGCGCGCCGAAAGCTCGGCCATCGGCGACGTGGTCAAGCGCATCGCCATCGCCTTCCCCGCCGTGCGCTTCACCTTGGCCGGCCCGGACCGCTCGACGCTGGAACTGCCGGCGACCGACGACAGCCCGGAAGGCCGGCTGCGCCGGGTGGCACAGGTGATGGGCGCCGACTTTCCCGACAATGCGATCGCCATCGACGCGATGCGGGACGGCGTGCATCTCGCCGGCCATGTCTCGGTCCCCTCCTTCACCCGCGCCAACGCGCTGCAGCAATACGCTTATGTCAACGGCCGCCCGGTGCGTGACAAACTGATCGCCGGCGCCATTCGCGGCGCCTTCGCTGACGTGCTGCCGCGCGACCGCCATGCCGTCACCGTGCTGTTCCTGACGCTCGATCCGGTGATCGTCGATGTCAATGTCCATCCGGCCAAGGCAGACGTGCGCTTCCGCGACCCGGGGCTGGTGCGCGGGCTGATCGTCGGCGCTATCCACGAAGCGCTGGCCAATGCCGGCATCCGCGCCGCCACCACCGGGGCCGCCGGCATGATGGCGGCGTTCCGGCCAGGCGCCGCATCCTATGCGCATGGTGGCCCGGCCAACGGTCACCGCAGCTACGAGGCCGCCTATCGGGCATCGGGCTTTTCCGGGTTCGATCCTGCCCATTCGCCGCAGCGGCCGCTCGACATGGGCGACGGCTTCGGCGAGGACGAGCAGGCGGCCTTCGACGCCGGGCCGCTGCACAGCGCCGATGCGCGCGCCGGGCAAAACGAAGCGGCGGAAACGCTGCTCGGCACGGCGCTGGGCGCGGCGCGCGCACAAGTGCACGAGAATTATATCGTCGCCCAGACCAGGGATTCGCTTGTCATTGTCGACCAGCATGCGGCGCATGAGCGGCTGGTCTACGAGGCCTTGAAGAACGCCCTCCACTCACGTGCGGTGCCGTCGCAGATGCTGCTGTTGCCCGAGATTGTCGATCTGCCGGAAGAGGATGCCGAGCGGCTTGCCATACACTCCGAGACGCTGGCCCGCTTCGGCCTCGGCATCGAGCGCTTCGGCCCCGGCGCCGTCGCGGTGCGCGAGACGCCGTCGATGCTCGGCGAGACCAACGTCCAGCAGCTGGTGCGCGATCTCGCCGACGAGATCGCCGACAACGACACGGTCGACACGCTGAAGGAGCGGCTGGACAAAATAGCCGCGACCATGGCCTGCCACGGCTCGGTACGTTCCGGCCGCCTGCTCAAACCGGAAGAGATGAACGCGCTGCTGCGCCAGATGGAGGCGACGCCGGGCTCCGGCACCTGCAACCACGGCCGCCCGACCTATATCGAACTCAAGCTGGCGGATATTGAGCGGTTGTTCGGGCGGCGGTGAGAAACTCGCAGGGCGCAGCCCCCACCCGGACCTTCGGTCCGACCTCCCCACAAGGGGGAGGTAGGGAGCCTATCCGCCGACGCCTCGCGAGGAGCTTACCCTCGCCCTTGTGGGGAGGGTCGCTGCGAAGCAGCGGGGTGGGGGTACGAAAAGAGCCGCTGTACAGCGGCTCTTTTCGAGTCAGGCACAGCCCCAAACCCTTTGCTCATCTCTTCAAATTCACCACAATGACGCCGCCCAGCGCCAGCGCGCCGCCGAAGATGCCGAGCAGCGTCGGCACCTCGCCCAGCCAGAAGAAGCCGATCAGCGTCGCCATCGGCGACACCAGATAGAGGAAGTTCGAGGCACGCGCCGCGGGCAGCCGGGAAAGCGCTGTTGCCCATGCGGCATAGGCGATCAGGCTGGGCACGATGCCGAGAAAGATGACGGCGCCGAGCCCGGCCGCATCGGCGACCGCCGCCTGCGCCAGACCGCTCGGCAGGAACGGCGACAGGCAGAGCGCGCCAAGCACCATGTTCGAGGCCGAGATCGTCAGCGGGTGATGGCGGGCAAACAGCGGCTTCTGGACGATGGTGTTGACGGCCGAGCACAGCGCCGAGCCGAGGACAAGCAGCGCACCATTGTTGAAATGCAGCCCTTGCCCCTCGCCCATGGCGATGATGCCGATACCGGCGAAGGACAGGAATGTGCCGGCCCAGGCCAGGCCCGAGAAGCGTTCGCCGAGCAGCGCCATGGCCATGATGGCGGTGAAGATCGGGCTGACGTTGATGATGAAGCCGGCCGCACCGGCCGAAACGGTCAGCTCGCCGAAATTGAGCATCACCGTGTAGAGTGCGACGAAGACGGCACCACCGAAGACAAAGCGCCAGAGTTCATCGAGCCTGGGCAGTGCCGGCCGCTTGACCGCGAGGAAGATCGCCGCCGGAACCGCGGCGATGGCAAAGCGCAGCGCGCCAAGCTCCAGCGGCCCGAAAGCGGCAAGGCCGGCGCGGATCGCCGGAAAGGCGGAGGCCCAGCCGACGACCGTCAGCGCCACCGCGATGGCAGCCGTGGCATCCATGCGCTGTGTCGTATTCAACGTGCCGGTGTAAGCGCTCATTTGGGTGTCCTCGCGATCCAATGCCATGAAGTAGAGAAACGCTATTGCGGGTCGGTTGACAAACGAACAAATCGAGGATCACCTGTGACTATGGATCACAGCTTAGACCCGATGCTGCCGCTCGAAACGCTGCGCGCCTTCGACGCCGCGGCTCGGACCGGCAGCTTTTCGGCGGCCGCCGAGAAGCTCAACATCACCCACGGCGCCGTCAGCCGGCAGATCGCCAAGCTCGAGGGTTGGCTCGGGCTGAAAGTCTTCGATCGCGGCGCGCGCGGCGTCTCGCTGACCATCGAGGGCAACCGGCTGCATCTGCGCACCACCGAAGCCTTTGCCCTGATCGCCAGCAATTCGGACCGTTGGGTCGAGCCGCGCGGCACGGCGGTGGTGCGGCTGACCTCGATCCCCTCGGTCAGCGGGCTGTGGCTGATGCCGCGCATGGCGGCGCTGGAGAACCACCCGTCCAAGCTGCGTATCGTGCTCGACGTCGACATCCGCCAGGGCGATCTTGCCGACGAGGGCATCGACCTGTCGATCCGCTGCGGGCGCGGTCGCATTCCGGGCCGGATCTCGGTGCAGCTTTTCGAAGAATATGTGTTCCCTGTCGCCTCGCCGGAATTGGCCAGAGAGATCGGTCGCGGAGACCCCGCCCGACTGCTCGAATTTCCGGTGATCAATGATTCCGACGCTTCGGCCTGGCGCGCCTGGTTTGCCGCGCAGGAGATGGACTATCGGCCGCGGCCGCACGACCGCCGTTTCGAGGACTACAACCTCGTGCTCGACGCCGCCGCGCACGGGCTCGGTATTGCGCTGGCACGTCCGCCGTTGACGGTGGACCAATTGAAATCGGGCCGCATCGTCGCCGTAGACGAGCGCAGTGCGCTAAGCCCGATATCCTACTGGCTCGACCGGCCGCTGGGGCGCCCGCGCGCCGCCGCCGCCGAACTCGCCCGGCGCATCGCCGTCCAGGCCGGGCTGGCAGCGGAGAAGATCGAGCAGTTTATCACGGCCGAGGAATGAGATGCCGGCATCCAGTTTGCCGGCTTGACCTCGCCGCAATTTGTGGCGATGACATCGTCATGAATTTCGGCACCACCCCATGATGAACCGTTTCGAAGGACCCGGCGGCAAGGAAGCCCGCATCCGCTATCTCGACGGCGACTTCCAGGTGACCAGCCCCGGCGCCTTCGTGCGCTGCGCGGTGACCGGCGAGAGCATCCCGCTCGACGAGCTCAAATATTGGAGTGTCGCCAGGCAGGAACCCTATGTGAACGCCGCTGCCTCGCTGCGCCGCGAGATCGAAGCGCATCCGGAACTGCGCCGCCGACGCTAGTCCAGCGCAAATGGAAGCCGCCCCGTTGCGATCCTGCGCCGTCTGCCGCGATGTCAGGCCGGCAACACCGAAACCTTAGAGGCTATCTTGAAATAAAAAACCCGCCTCAGGCTCGAGGGCGGGTCACCGGCGAATCATCACCATATTTAAATTACTAGCATAGCTGCCGGCACAAAGCAAGAACAAAATACGTTCGACCGGCGGAAAGCTGCAAATTCCGGTCCCGCATTGCCTCGGTGCTCAAGCTTCTGGTCAGCCTTTAAGCCGGCGCTGCCGCCAGGTATCCAGCGTCTCGTCGATGATGCGTTGCGGCACATGGTCGAGCTCGAAGACGGTGTCGATCTCCAGCACATCGAGCCCGTCGAGGAATTCCGGCGGCGCCGCGCCGTGACGCAGGCGGGCAGCGTCCTTGGCGGTGGTAATGAGGCCAAGCCCGGCTTTACGCGCTGTCACCGCCAATTCGGCAAGCTCGTCCGCACTGTAGAAATGATGGTCAGGAAACGATTTGGTCAGCGCAAGCTCGCCGCCGGCCTCGCGGACAGTGTCGAAAAACCTGTCGGGATGGCCAATGCCGGCGAACGCCAGGAAACGCCTGCCGGCCAGCGTCACTTTGCTGCTCGGGGCAGTGTGCGCCTCGAAGATCGGCCTGCCGGCGCGCGCTGCCTGGCGCACGACCGTGTCGGCCGCGGTGCCCTCGCCCATCTTCAGCAAGGCGCTGGTGAAGACCAGTTGGTCGACGATGTTTGCCCGCAGGGGCCCGCCGGGGATGACGCGGCCATTGCCGATGCCATGGCGCGCATCGACAACGACCAGCGCATAGTCGATGTGGATGCGCGCGCTCTGAAAACCGTCATCCATGATCAGGAAATCGCAGCCGAGCTTCTCCAGCAGAAGCCTGGCGCCGGCGGCCCGGTTCGGCGTCACCGCGACCGGCGCATGTTCGGCCAGAAGCAGCGGCTCGTCGCCGACATGCTTGGCGGCGTCATGGTGCGGATCGACGATATGCGGCTGCGCAAACGAGCCGCCATGGCCGCGCGACAGGAAACCCGGATTGAGCTGCATGCGCCGGGCCTGCTCGGCCAATGCGATCGCCACCGGCGTCTTGCCGGTGCCGCCGACGGTGAAGTTGCCGACGCAAAGCACCGGCGCCTCGACCTTTTCGCGCGGCGCGTGCCGCATGCGGCGACCGGCGACAAGCGCATAGATGGCGGAGAGCGGCGACAGCGCCGTGACCCGCCAGTCCGGCTCTTCCCACCAGAAGGGTGGCGCTTCCGAGGTCACGTCAGCGCCCGTTCGCGCCCTTCAGGCGCGACTTGACGACCAGCGGCTGGATATAGGGCTCGAGCGACCTGAGCGTATGCGCCAGCGCACCGCGCATCTCGTCGACCGTCGCCGCACCCGCCGCCATCATCTCATGGCGGGCCGCCTCGTTGGTCAAAAGGAAATTAACGGCGCCGGCCAGCATATCGCGGTCGCGCACCAGCTTGGCGCCGCCGCTATCGAGCAGGCGCTGATAGGCCTCGCGAAAATTCTGGACGTTGCGGCCGGCAAGCACCGCTGTCTCCAGCATGGCTGGCTCCAGCGGGTTCTGGCCGCCCTCGGAAGTCAGCGAACGGCCGACAAAGGCGATTTCCGTCAGCCTCAGATAAAGCCCCATCTCGCCGATCGTGTCGCCGAGCAGAATATCGGTGTCGGAGGTGATCCTGTCGCCCTTGCTGCGCTGCGCCAGCTTCAGGCCCATGCCGGAAATCTGGGCGGCCAGCTGCCCGGCGCGATCGGGATGGCGCGGCACGATGATCGTCAAAAGCCCGTGGTGGCGCTTGTGCAGCATGGCGTGGACTTCGGCGGCGACCGCCTCTTCGCCGTCATGGGTCGAGGTCGCCGCCCAGGTCGGGCGACCGCCGATCTGGCGTTTCAGCGCCGCCAACGCCCGCTCGTCGGCCGGCGGCGGCGCGGTGTCGACCTTGAGATTGCCGGATACGGTGACCGGCCGGGCGCCGAGCGACAGGAAGCGCTCGCCATCGAGATCCGACTGGGCGACGACATGGGCAAGATTTTCGAACAATGCTTCGGCAATGTTGGCGCGCTTCTTCCAGGACTTGAAGGAGCGGTCGGACAGCCTGCCGTTGACCAGAACCTGCGGCACGCGGCGGGCGCCGAGTTCCAGGATGGTCATCGGCCAGATCTCCGATTCGGCGATGATCGCCAGGTCCGGCTGCCAATGGTCGAGGAAGCGGCTGACCGCCGGCTTGAGGTCGAGCGGCACATATTGGTGGATGATGCGGTCGCCCAGCCGTTCTTCGGCGACCTGCGCCGAGGTGACCGTGCCCGTCGTCAGCACGATGTTGACGCCGTAATCGAGAATGCTCTCGACCAGCGGCACGACGGCGATGGTCTCGCCGACGCTGGCTGCATGGATCCAGATCACCGGGCCTTCGGGACGCTCGCGTCCGGCGACGCCGTAGCGTTCACGCCGGCGAATGCGGTCCTCCTTGCCTCTGGAAGTTCGCCAGGCGACGTAAGGTCCGACCAGCGGGTAAGCGGCGGCCCCGGCGAAGCGGTAGGCCGTCAGGAAGGCGCGGGCCCAGCGCATACTCATTTCGGACCGTCCACAAGGCGATAGGCCTCGGCGGTCGCGGCATTGAGCGAGGCTGTGACCTCCTGGCGCTTGCGTTCCATTTCCGCGGCGTCGGCGTTGGCTGGCACGAAGACAGGCGTGCCGACGACAATCGAGGAGCGGCCGAAGGGCAAGTTGATCGTCGTCTTGTCCCAGCTGCCCTCGATCACCTTGCGGCGGCTGGTGGCTATCGCGGCAGGCAGGATCGGCCGGCCGGACAGCCGCGCCAGAAGGACGACGCCGAGCCCCGCATCGCGCGGCGTGCCGTGGGGAATATCAGCAATCATGGCGACATTCTTGCCGGTGGCGAGCGACTTTTTGAGGGCGATGAGCGCCTTGGCCCCGCCCTTATCGAGATGCCTTGCGCTTTCGCGCCCGCCAGAGCCGCGCACCGCCTCGATGCCGAATTTCTCGACCATCAGCGCGTTGAGCTCGGCATCGGCGCTGCGCGATACCATGGCAACCAGCGGCCGTCCCTTGGGATAGTAGGCCGGGGTCAGCAGGTGCTGGCCGTGCCAGAGCGCGATGATGCCAGGCTCGAGCTGCGCATAGGCACCGCCGGAAAACTTGGCCGATCCGTCAACCATGCGGTTGGTCAAGCGGACAAGGCGGACGAAATACGCAAACAGCGCGGCAAGCGCATTCTTGACGAATCGCGACTGCGCCAGCGGTTCGCGGATCTTGCGCCAGAACGTCTTCGGCTTGCGACGTCTGACCGCCGACCGCGGGGCTGATCGCTTGACCGCTTCATGGTTCATCGATGTCAACCGACAGCCTTGTTTTCGGGGTCGAGCAGGCGGTGCAGGTGAACGACGAAATAGCGCATATGGGCATTGTCGACGCTAGCTTGCGCCTTGGCCTTCCAGACGGCGTGCGCCGATTGATAGTCCGGATAGATGCCGACAATATCGAGCGCGTCGAGATCGCGGAATTCGGTGCCGCCCAGCTTCTTGAGTTCGCCGCCGAACACCAGGTGCAAAAGCTGTTTCTTTCCGTCTTCAGCGGCCATGTCGATCCTTCACATATCGTGAGTTTGGGACAGGTCTAGACCAAAGCCGCCGACTTTGGAACTACTGATAGTGGTCAATCGTCCAGCCCGGCGATGACGCCGGCGAGCACGGCGAGGAGTTCGCCGCTGCCGGCGGCGAGCGGTCCGTGACGGATCACTTCGCCGGCATAGAGCGGCGCGCGGCCATGCCGATCGAGCAAGGCGCCGCCTGCCTCGCGCAGGATGAGATCGGCCGCGGCGATGTCCCAGTCATGCGCGTTGGCCTTGACGAAGGTGGCATCGAGCTGGCCGCCGGCGATCATCGCCAGCCGGTAGGCGAGCGAAGGAATATAGAGCACGCGCTTCAGCCGTTTGTGCCATTTCGCCGGCATCAGGTCGATCATCGCCTTCGGTCCGGCGATTTCGGCCGTTTCCGACGGCGGACGCACGCTGATGCGCCTGCCATTCAGGAACGCGCCCTCGCCGGGCAGCGCCCAATAGATTTCGCCCTTCGCCGGGCAGTCGAGCACGCCGGCAAGCGTTCGGCCGTTCTCGACCACAGCGACGCTGACGCACCATGTGGGCAGCCCTTCGAGGAAGCCGCGCGTGCCGTCGATCGGATCGACGACAAAGGTGCGGCGCGCGACGAGCCTTACCGGGTCGTCGACGGTTTCCTCCGACAGCCAGCCATAATCCGGCCGGGCCGCCAGCAAGGTCTCGCGCAGATATTTGTCGGCGGCGTGATCGGCTTCGCTGACCGGCGAGGTGCCGCCCTTCATCCACACCTGCGGATTGTTGTTGAAGTACTGCATGGCGATGAGCCCCGCCGCGCGGGCGGCATCGCGCAGCAGCTGCAGGTCTTCAGTAGCGCCGGCCGAGACGGCCGGGTCAAGCTCCGGCAAGGGTCATTCCTTCGATCAAAAGCGTGGGCGCGGCAGTGCCGAAATTGCGGTCGAGATCGCTTGCCGGAACCATGTTGAGGAACATCGTCTTCAGATTGGAGGCGATGGTCACCTCGGCGACGGGATAGGCCAGCTCGCCATTTTCGATCCAGAAGCCGGAAGCGCCGCGGCTATATTCGCCCGTCACCATGTCGACGCCCTGGCCGAACACTTCGGTGACGTAGAAGCCGGTCTTGAGCGACTTGATCAGCTCTTCCGGCGTATTTTCCCCGGGCTCGATGGCGAGATTGGTCGACGACGGCGAGACCGACGAGCCGCTGCGCGAGCCGCGCCCATTGGTGACGAGGCCGAGTTCCCGAGCCGCCGAAGTCGACAGGAACCAGTGGTTGAGCACGCCCTTGTCGACCATGAACAGTTTTTCGCCCTCGACGCCTTCGCCGTCGAACGGGCGCGAGGCCTGTCCACGGCGCCGGAGCGGCTCGTCGGTGACGGTGATTGCGGCCGAAGCCACCTTCTTGCCCATCATGTCGCGGAGAAAGCTGGTCTTGCGCGCGACCGCGGCGCCATTGATGGCACCGGCAAGGTGGCCGGCAATGCCGCGCGCCACACGCGGATCGAACACCACGTCGACCGGCCCGGTCGCCGCCTTGCGCGCGCCAATGCGGCGTACAGCGCGCTCACCGGCCTTGCGGCCTATGTCTTCCGGCGCGTCGAGATCGGAAAAATGCTGGCGCGAGGAGAATTCGTAGTCGCGCTCCATGCCGGTGCCCTCGCCGGCGATCACGCTGGTCGAGCGTGAAAAACGCGAGGCGAGGTAATGGCCGACGAAGCCGTGCGAGGTAGCGAGCACCAGGCCGCCGAGCCCGGCACTGGCGCCACTGCCGGCCGAATTGGTGACGCCCTTGACGGCAAGCGCCGCCGCTTCGGCGGCAAGCGCTGCTTCCTTCAATTGATCGGCCGACACCTCGGTGGCGTCGAACAGATCGAGGTCGCGCGGCGTCTTGACCAGCAAGGCCGGGTCAGCGAGGCCTTGATAGGGATCTTCGGGCGACACCTTGGCCATGGCGACGGCACGCTCGGCCAGCATATTGGGGTCGGATGCCGCCGTTGCCGAAACGCTCGCCACGCGTTTGCCGACGAAGACGCGCAGCGAGACGTCCTCGCTCTCGGACGCCTCTGTGCCTTCGACCTTGCCAAGCCGCACCGACACGCCGGTCGAGCGGCCGCGTACCGCAACGGCATCGGCGGCATCGGCGCCGGCCCGTTTGGCAGCCTCGACCAGGGCCGCGACGCGATCGGTCAGTTTCGCTGCGTCGAGCGTATCGGTCATGCGCATGATCCTGTTATTTTCGGCCCGCAATAGGGCAGCCGCTGCTGCACCATCTATTGTCCCGATGCGCCTTCTGCAATGGGAGAAGCGGACAAACCGGGTGCATCAAGCGCCCAAACAGGACCGCAGCCCGCAGGCGGATGAACGGCGAGCGAGATCGACAATCCCTCAGGAAGCGGCCACCGGCGTCCAGATCACGTCGTCGATCCTGAGCGCGCCGGTGGCGAGCATCACCAGCCGGTCGAAGCCGAGCGCGGCGCCGCTCGCCTGCGGCATGATGGCGAGCGCGGCGAGGAAGTCCTCGTCGATCGGGTAGCGTTCACCATAGACGCGCTGCTTCTCATCCATTTCGGCGGCAAAGCGCAGGCGCTGCTCGGCCGGATCGGTCAATTCGCCAAAGGCGTTGGCGAGTTCGACGCCGCAGCAATAGAGCTCGAAGCGCTCGGCGGTGCGCGGATCGTCGGCGCTCGGCCGGGCCAATGCCGCCTCCGAGATCGGATATCCGAAAAGAATGGTGTTGCGCCCCTGCCCCAGCGCCGGCTCGATTTTTTCGACCATCACCCGGCTGAACAGGTCGGCCCAATTGTCGTCGGGCGCGGTCCGCAATCCGGCCTGGACCAGGGCGGCATGCAACTCCGCGCGGTCGGTGCTGCCATCGGCTGCGACCGTCGCCAGCAGATCGATGCCGGCATGGCGCATGAAAGCTTCGGCGACGCTCAACCGTTCCGGCTCGGCGAACGGATCGGCTTCACGGCCGCGGAAGCTAAAACGCTTCGCTCCGGCCCGTTCGGCCGCCAGCGCTACGAGCTCGGCGCAATCGCGCATCAGGCTCTCATAGGTCTCGCCGACGCGGTACCATTCGAGCATGGTGAACTCAGGATGGTGCAAGGGGCCGCGCTCGCGGTTGCGCCAGACAGCCCCGAGGCTGAAGATGCGCTCCTCGCCGGCGGCAAGCAGCTTCTTGCAGGCGAATTCCGGCGACGTGTGGAGGTAGAGCGGCTGGCGCTGCCCGTCCGGCCCGATCGCCTCGGTGGCAAAGGCCGACAGGTGCGCTTCATTGCCGGGCGAGACCTGCAAGGCCGATGTCTCCACCTCGACGAAGTCGCGGCGGGCGAACCAGTCGCGCATCCCGGCGGCAATGGCATTGCGCAGGATCAGCCGCGACCGGCGGTCGGCGTGGACATGCGGCGTCCACCACGGCGAGGCGGCGGTCATCGGCTTCAGGGGAATTGCACAGAGGGCTGGCGATTGCGGCCAAGATGCGCTAGGCCGCACGCAACGGCCTCTCCAGCCGATTTGCGCCAACAAATTTTATCAGGATGGAAACCCGTGAAGGTCATCGCCAGCTCCTTACGCAAAGGCAACGTCGTCGAAAAGGACGGCAAGCTTTATGTGATCCTCTTTGCCGAAAACATTCATCCTGGCAAGGGTACGCCGGTCACCCAGCTCGACATGCGGCGTATCTCCGACGGGGTAAAGGTTTCCGAGCGTTACCGCACCACCGAGCAGGTCGAGCGCGCCTATGTCGAGGAGCGCGAGCACACGTTCCTCTACCGTGACGGCGAAGGCTTTCACTTCATGAACCCGGAGACTTACGACCAGGTCGCGGTGCCGGAAAGCGTGGTCGGCGACATGGCGCCTTATCTGGTGGAAGGCATGCCGGTGCAGATCTCGCAATACAACAGCATCGCCATCTCGCTGGTACTGCCGCAGCGCGCCACTTTCGAGGTGGTCGAGACCGAGCCGGTGACCAAGGGCCAGACGGCGTCCTCGTCCTACAAGCCGGCAACGCTGTCTAACGGCGTGCGTACCCTGGTGCCGCCACACATCAGCGCCGGCACCCGCGTGGTGGTGATGACGGCCGATGGCGCCTATGTCGAGCGCGCGAAGGATTGAGGCGCGAAGCCTGACACGCCTCGCCGAAAGCGTCGCGGCGGCCGGTCATCGTCTACCGCTTTGTGCCAGGGGCTTTCGAGCATTGGGACGCTGCACGCAGACTGAAGCGTCAACGCCCCTGCCGGTTCTTTCCTATTGTACGACGTCAGCGGGCAATCTCTGAGCCTCGAGCAACGCCGACCGTCCCTTTCGCCAAGTGCCAGGTGGAATGCCGACGAACTTTTTGAAGGCGCGATTGAAGGCGGCTTCCGACTCGTAGCCGACCTCGGCACCCGCTTGCGCGATGCTCATTTCGGGCCGTTCGAGCAGACGTCCCGCCAGTTGCAGACGCCAGCGAGCAAGATAGTGCATCGGCGAGACCTCGACATAGTGGGTAAAGCGGCTCGCAAACGCCGTGCGCGAGAGCCCCACTTCGCGGGCGAGCCGGTCCAATGTCCATTCCTCCCTTGGGCGAGCGTGGATGAGCCGAAGCGCCTCGCCGACATGTGGATCCCGTAGGCCTGACAGCCAGCCGCGCGAATCGTCGGGGAGGGTCTCGAGATGGCGGCGGATGATCTCGACAAACATCAGCTCGCTCAGCTTGGCGAGTATCGTTTCACAGCCCGCCCGCCCACTGCCACCTTCGGCCAGCGCCAGCCGAAAAAGGTCGATAACCCAACTGCTTCCATCGGCGGGCTTGCGGGCACACAGGATGGCCGGCAATGCGGCCAGGAGAGGATTGAAGGGACGTGCATCGCAGCCAAGATACCCGCAAATGAACCGGGTCCGCTCGTCTCCGCCGCCACCATGGATCACCGCGAACGGCAGGCTCTCGTCTATCGGCCGATAATACATCGCCATATTGGGTTCGCCCCGCGCCCCCGGCGAGGAGCTCAACACGTTCGGAACACCACCGGGGAAGACAACGACATCACCGGCGTTGACGAGCACCGGCGGCACCGAATCGTCTCCCAGCGCGGCCCAGCACGAGCCCGACATCACGGCATGAAAGGAAATGATGTGCTCTGCCTCCGGCATGACGGCGGCGGCAATGTCGGCCGTGCCCGGCGACTCGCCAACCCAGGGAGAGCTGGCGTCGACGTCGAAATAGATCGCACCGGTGAGGCGAACGGCTCGGAGCACATCGGAAAGGACATCCATGCACTACACCTCCGGAAACGATCGGCTACTCCCTTTGACAACGAGTTTTTCCGCCAGGCATCTCGAACTATCCGGCAATATGGCCGCCCGGGCAACTATCCATCCGGTCTAATCCTACTCTGAACGATCGGGCAACAGAAATGGACGATGTGACATTTGCGGGAACAGCGGACGGGATTAGCGTTTCATCGACCGGCCGACAGGTCCAATAACAGGGAGGAATGTCATGAACGATGAAGAAATCACCAAATTCGCAGCAAGCCTGCGAGGCGAAGTCATCCGCGCCGGCGACGCCCGCTATGACGAGGCCCGCAAGCTCTACAACGGCATGATCGACAAGCGGCCGCTGATCATCGCCCGCTGTGTCGACGTCGCCGACGTAATCACAGCGGTGAATTTCGGCCGCGACAACAATTTGCTGGTTGCGGTACGTGGCGGCGGCCATAACGGACCAGGATTGGGGAGCTGCGACGACGGTCTGGTGATCGACCTGTCGGCGATGAACGGCGTGCGCGTCGATCCGGATGCCCGCACGGCGCGGGTAGGCCCGGGCTGTACTCAGGGCGACCTCGATCATGCCACCCATGCCTTTGGCCTGGCCGTACCGGCGGGCATCATCTCAACCACCGGGGTCGCCGGACTGACGCTGAGCGGCGGCCATGGCTATCTGACGCGCAAATATGGCCTGACCATCGATAATCTGATCGAGGCCGATGTCGTGCTTGCCGATGGAAGCTTCGTCACCGCCAGCAAGGAGCGGAACCCCAACCTGTTCTGGGCGCTTCGCGGCGGCGGCGGCAATTTCGGCATCGTCACCAGCTTTGTGTTCAAGCTCCACCAGGTCAGCATGGTCTTTGCGGGGCCGATCGCATGGGATCAGCGCCACGCCCGCACCATCATGCAGCATTATCGCGAGTTCCTGCCAAACGCGCCCGAAGAACTCGGGATCTTTCTCGGGCTCAAGACCGTCCTCTCGAGCGCACCCTTCCCGGAAGAGTTTTGGGGAAAGCGGATGTGTCTGCTGATGTGCTGCTACAACGGCCCGGAGGAAAAGGGCAGAGAGGCGCTGGCCCCGCTGCTCGATGCGCTGCCCGCGCCCTGGTTCAACTGGATGGGAACGATGCCCTATCCCGCGGTGCAGAGCATGTTCGATGGGCTCTACCCGAAGGGAATGCAGTGGTACTGGCGGGGCGATTTCGTCAAGACGCTGTCCGACGAGGCGATCGACGCCCATCTCAAGCAGGCGGCGAAGACGCCGAGCGAGCTATCGCTCATGCACCTCTACCCGATCGATGGTGCGGTCCATCGCGTCGGCAAAGACGAGACACCCTGGAATTACCGTGATGCGACCTGGTCGATGGTCATCGCCGGGATCGATCCGGACCCACAGAAAGCGGGGCCGGTGACGCGCTGGACCAAGGCCTACTGGGAGGCCGTGCATCCGTTCGATCTGGGTGGCGCCTACCTGAACTTCATGATGGATGACGAGGGCGATGCAAGGCTCAAGGCGGCTTATGGCGACAACTATGAGCGCCTGGCTACGCTGAAGAAGAAATACGACCCAAACAACCTCTTCCGGGTGAACCAAAACATTCGACCGGCTGCTTGACGGCGGCCCTCGTCAGGCCGGCAAGCGTACCGGCCGGCCCAGCTAAGGCTCGGCCGGTACGATAGCTTGCCGGTCAGGACGCTCGCTGGCCGGCAAGCGGGATACTCGGCCGCGCTCGCCGACCGTGTTCCATGAGCGATGTCCGGCATGCGTCAAAAGCGGTCTGCCCGCACCCTTAGGGTGACCCGCAGCCCGCTTCAACCGGCAAGTCCGGGAGTAGGCCTCGCGGTCAACGCGTTATGCCTCAACGACTGTTTCTCGCCAGGCCGATCGCGCCAGCAGCCACCGATAGTTTACGCCTCGATGTGGACGTCCGACCTCACGACGACACCCTCCAGTGCTCATCGAGAACCGGTATTCCCTCCAGAATTAGATAAATTAGCAGTTTCTTAAGTGCCTTTGGAACTTTGTAGCTTGCGTTCCATTTTCAACCGCATGCGAGAGTCTGTGGTCCACGACCCTGGAATGACGGTGAACAGGTCACCGCCTCGCTACTCGCTGGTCCTGCCCATATACAATGAAGAACAGGTGCTGCCTCGGCTGATCGAGCGGATCAGTTGCCTGATCGGCCGGTTGGACGGAGAAACGGAGGCCATCTTCGTCGATGACGGAAGCCTCGATGGAAGTGTCGAATACCTGAGAAAGGTGGTTGCCGCCGAGCCGCGCTTTCGGCTGATCGAATTTTCCCGCAATTTCGGCCACCAGATGGCCATTACCGCCGGTATGGATGCCGCTGCGGGCGATGCCGTCATCGTCATGGATGCCGACTTGCAGGACCCGCCGGAGGTCGTTCTCGATCTGGTGGCAAAGTGGAAGGAAGGCTTCGAGATCGTCTATGCCCGCCGAGTCAAGCGCGACGGCGAATCCTGGTTCAAGCGCTTTACGGCAAGTCTTTTCTATCGCCTGCTGGAGAAAATGACGTCGGTCGATATTCCGCGCGACGTCGGCGACTTTCGCCTGGTCGGCCGCAAGGCGCTGGAAACCTTCAAGCATATGCCCGAACATGACCGCTTCGTCAGGGGCATGTTCGGCTGGATGGGCTTCAAGCAGACGGCAGTGCCATTTGAGCGCCACGCGCGAACCCTGGGCCAGACCAAATACCCATTCTGGAAGATGATGCACCTTGCGGTTCACGGCATCGTCAGTTTCTCCGAGAAGCCGTTGCGCCTGGCGCTCTGGGGCGGATTGGCCATTTCCGCGCTTGCGGTGGTCTTTGGTGCCTACGCCATGTTTGCCTGGTTTTTTGAAGCCGGCATCATTGCCGGGTGGACATCCACGGTGGTGATCGTGTCGCTCCTGTGCGGCATTAATCTCTTCATGACCGGCGTGGTCGGGCTCTACGTTGGCAGCATCCACGCCGAGGTGAAACGCCGCCCGCTGTACGTGATCGATCGGCTCACCGGTTTCGACGAGGCGATGCGTGCCGTCTCTGGTGAGCGCGGCCGATCGTTTCACAAGCCCAGGAGTGGAGTCCCCGCCAATGGGCGAACTCTTCGACAACTATAATTCCAACTACGGCGAGGCGGTCGAAGGGTCCATCCGGTTTTCCGGACTCAGGCACGACTTCTTCCTTGTCGCCAAGGCGGACCTGCTGCGGCGACTGGTGGTCGAGCGAAAGCTTCGGCAGGGTGGGTCGGCTGTAAGGGCGCTGGATGTCGGCTGCGGCGTCGGTTCGCTCCACCGCTATCTCGACGGCGCTTTCGACAGCCTCGATGGCTGCGACGTCTCGCAAGACTCGATTTTGCGCGCCAGCCAACACAATCCGCGTGTGGCCTACAGGACCTGCAGCACGCAGGGGCTGCCTTATGAGGACGGCACGTTCGACCTGGCTTTCGCCAGTTGTGTCGTCCATCACGTTCCGCCCTCCTCCTGGCTCGATTTCTTGCTGGAAATGCGGCGCGTCGTGCGGCCAGGCGGCATCGCCTGCATCATCGAGCACAATCCCTATAATCCGATGACGCGTCTTGCGGTGTTCCGGTGTCCGTTCGATCACGACGCAGTCCTGCTCAACGCCGCCAAAGCAAGGTCCCTTTTTCAGGAAACAGGCTTCAGGGACATCCGCTCCGAGCATTTTCTGCTGCTGCCCTCGGCAAGGCCCTTGGCCAAAAAGGTCGAGCGCCTGCTTTCTGCCCTGCCGCTTGGAGCCCAGTACGTGTGCAGCGCTTATGTCTGAGCGCCGTTCGACCGGCGACGCCGGGCTGAGGCTGCTGGCGCGCTTCGGGTCGGTCGGCATCGCTGCAACGATCCTATATGCAGTGATGGCCACCGCTTTGGTCGAATGGCAACGGTTCGGCCTCTCGCCGGTCGGTGCCTCGCTCGCAGCTTATACCGCTGCCGCCCTGTTTTCTTATCTCGCGCATAAGTTCGTGACCTTCGCGTCGAGCGGATCGCATCGATCGGAGGCTCCGCGTTTTCTCTTGCTGACGGCAACCGGCTTCGCGGTGGCTTACGCGGCGCCGGCGCTTTTGACGGCGAAACTCAGTCTGCCGCCGATCATTGCCATCCTGGTTACATGCTTGCTTGTTCCAGCGGTCAATCTCCTCATGCTCGACCGCTGGGTTTTTGCGCAGCGAAGACGCGGCCAGCAGCGCGATCGCCCGCCCTAATCCGCGTCAATGGGATCGAGCCGGAGCGACAACAATTTGATGGAGCGCTTATAGATGTTGCTGGCGGCAGGAGTTTGCGGAATGCCGTCGAGGTAGTCGAAGGCGATGTCGAGTGTCTTGGCCTCGGCGAGAGCCGCCGGTGGGATGACGAACGAGACGGTGCGTGGCTCTTTGCCGGACAGCGTCACCGCATGCACCCGAACGCCGTTCACTGAGATCACAACCCTTTGCGTGATCTGTGGCGGACGAATGACGGCGGCCATTTGCAGCGTGGCAGTCAGGCCGTCGCGAAGCGGCGGTATGTCCAGGCGAAGCCGCGAGGTCTCGCCCAGCGAATGGGTGCCGTCGGCTACCGGCCCCGACCAGCCACAGACCATCATGCCGGTTGCCTTTTTGGCTCCGTCGGACCGGAACGACACCGTCTGGCCAAGTGTGTAGCTGCCGACCGCATCGCGATTGAGGCAGGTCGTCGTCCGGTCGATGTAATAGGCGCGATAGTCGGCATTGACGTCTGGATTGAGAGCAAGCGCAAGGATGATGATTTCCGCCCCGGCCAGAACCGCCGCCAGCGTGTAGCCGCCAAGCGAGGCCGCGCGCCGATGCGGGCCCGGAGTGCTAGACCAGGGCAAGATAGCCCCCGATCCACGCGACGGTCATGAAATAGCAGGCGCCCAGGAAGAGACCCAGAGCGGCAAGAAAAGTCAGCTTCGACGCCGACAACAACGTGGTCAGCAACATTGTCAGAGGCGCAAGCCCAACGACGTATCTGACCATCGAGGCCAGGTTCGTGATCAGCGGCGAGATGATGCAGCAGGCGCAGAACAGCGCGGCGCCATATTGCCTGCGAACCGCCAGAACCGCCGATAATGCCAGTCCTATGAGTGCGGCGAGCGCGCTCCATTGCGGCGCCGTAGGCAGCCATCCAGTCGTCGGAACGGCCGAGAGTCCATCCCATATGAAGGCGAGCGGATTGCCCGCCACCCGTCCAAACGCGCGCTGGACGTGCAGGAAGGCAAAGCCGTCCCCGACCGTCAGATAGAGGAACAGGATGTAGGCGAACAAGCCGGCAGGCGAGATGAGAATTGCAACGAGCAGATCCGGTCGGCCAAGCACCCAACGTGGGAACGAAAGCGCCGATCCGCCCTTTGCGCGGTAATCCCTGAACATCTGAATGACGGTCGCAAATACAACAAGCACTCCGACGAGCCTGGTTGCCGACAGCAGAGCCGATGACAGCCCCGCGGTCAGATAGCTGGAGCGTTTGAGTGCCAGAAAAACGCACGACGTCAGGAGCACGAAAAGAGGTTCGGTCAGGAAGGTCGTGAAGTGAAAGGAGAACGGGCCGCTGAGCAGAAAGGCGCAATACAGCACATAAGCGCGCATGTTCTTCTCGAGCAACGGCCACGCCACCAGACAGGCCGCGTAGCTGCATGCAAGCGATGCGATCGATGCGAGCAGTATCGTCGAAAAAGGGAAAACAGACCGGATGGCCGCCACCAGCATCGGATAGAGCGGGAAGAAGCCCCACCGTCCGACATTGCTCTGGCCTGGAATGGGAAAGCGCTCATAGCCATGTTCGGAAATGCCGACATACCACGCGCAATCCCAGCGGCAGAGCGCCTGGGCATAGGCCGCGAAGCCGGGTTCTGCCGAAACCGAAGCAAATGCGGCATAGCGGATGGCCAGTCCACTGACGGCGAATAGCAACGGCACCGCCACGACGGCGACCGCAATATAGCGACCGCCGGGACGCGCGACAGCTTCGAGCGCCAAAATCTGCCTCCACCCGTTCAAGTGGCTGGCGCCACTCAAAGCTAGATGACGCGCGCCCGGGCGAATTCAAGGCATGCATTTGGCGGCTCAAATTGGTGATACCGGCGATCCGGCGTCCCTGAGCCAGACCAGCATCTCGCCGCATCACGTTGAAATGGGTTCAGTCGACGCGTTTAATCCGTCGCGTAGGTATTTGTGCAGTCAAGCTGTTGGACACAATAGTTCGAATCCCGATACCGCGCTGGTGTACTCGGCCCTTGAGAATCCTTCAGCCTTCGGCAACATGGCGGCAAGGCTGAGAGCATGAGGATGAGCAAGGTCATTTCCGCCGCATCACGGCGTTCGCCGCGCAAGACACCGATGGCGCTGACCGAGGCGCTGGTCGCCCGCACCTTGCGTGCGGTCGAGGATGCCGGGCCGACGCCGGGCATGGTCTACATGACCGATGCCGATTACGCGCGCATTCGCGACGAGGTGCTGGCCGGCGCGCCGGGCGGGCCGGTGAAGCTGTTCGCCTATGGCTCGCTGCTGTGGAAGCCGGCCGGCGAGGTCAGGGGTGGCGAACGGGCCGTGGCGACGGGCTGGCACCGTTCGTTCTGTTTTACGGTGCAGCGCTTCAGGGGCACGATCGAGCAGCCCGGCCTGATGATGGCGCTCGACCGCGGCGGCCAATGCCAGGGCATGGTGTTCGAGATCGCCGAGCCGGTGGCGGCCAATCTCGAAACGCTGCTGCGCCGCGAGATGACCATCCTGCCGGCCGTCAACGTGCCGCGCTGGCTGCAGGTCAGGACAGGCGACGGCATGTGCCAAGCGCTTGGTTTCGTTGTCGATCCCGCCAATCCACGCTACGCGGGCAAGCTCGAAAAGCGAGCGATAGCGGCGACCCTGGCCACGGCCGTCGGCCATTGGGGTTCGGGCGCCGAATATCTGTTCGAGACCATTCGCCATCTCGACACCTGCGGCATCCGCGACCGCAATCTCTGGCAGTTGCAGGAACTTGTGGCCGAGGAGATCGGTCGGGCGCTGCGATCGGGCTTCATTCGTCCCTGAGCCAGACCAGCATCTCGTCGGGCTCCCAGGCGAAATCGATGTTGTGCAGGTCGACGAGATGTCCCGCGCGCTCGCCGATGGCAGTATCGAGCATCGCGTGTCCTTCCTTCGGTTCTATGCCAGTGTGTTCGCCCATGCGCCGACAAAGGGCGGCAGCATGATGCACGTCTGCTGCTCGACAGCCTCGTTGCGCAGCCGCTCGGCGAGGGTATCGACTTCCACCTCGGCGGCGGTTGCGGTACCGACTGCCTCGGCCATCGGCAACAGGCTGCGCAACGTGCCGGCAATGTAGTCGTAGATCGGCGAGTCGGGTCCGCTGCCGGCGAGGCCGGCGGAGTTCATCCGCGGCGCCGGCAGCCCTGCGCCGGCGAACACCATGGGCAGCCTGCCACCCATGTCGACCTCGAAACCCGCGCGCTCGATCGTGTCGATGATCCAGCCGCGGCATTTGCCGAACAGCGGCGCCTCTGGAAAACTGCGGGTGAGCGGCATCGCCATTTCCTGGACGGCGACGATGCCGCCAGGCCGCAGGAAACCGGCAAGCCTGCGCAGGGTTGCGGCCGGGTCGGGCAGATACATCAGGACAAGCCTGCCGATCACCGCATCGAAGCTCCCCTCGGGCGAGAATGTATCAAGCTCGGCCGTCGTGAAACGTGTCCAGTAACACTGGCCGGATTCAGTGGCGCGCCGCTCGGCAATGTCCACAGCCTCTGCCGAGCGATCGACACCAAGCACGCTTCCCGCCGGTCCGACCAGCCTTCCGGCCAGCAAGGAGACATCGCCTACGCCGCAGCCAATGTCGAGCACGCGCATGCCGGGTCCTATGCCCGCACTGCGCAGGACATGCTCGGTAAGGTCGTGAATGAGCGCTCCCTGCAGCTCCAGGCGCTTGAATTCGCTTTGCGTGTAACCCAACGCATAGGGACGCGGATCCATGGGGCTCTGATCACGGTCGGTCTTCGGCGCATGTTCGGCAAGCAGATTGTACATGTTTGACTCCATGATCGATTTATCCGGGATTTGTGACCGCTGGGCAGCCTGATGACCGCCCAGGGCCCGACCGTCACGATCGGAGATCGGTGCTACAACGTGATTTCCGGAATCGGGAATTGCGTTACGACTGAAACAGGCGCCCGTGCCTGGCATACCACGCAAGCGGAGAACCACCCTGCGCCCGGCATTCGGACGCCACTATGATTTCGGCGCCCGCGGAACGAACACGATATGCGGCGTCTTCGGCGGACGACCGGGCGGCACATAGTCCGGAACCGGCGTATCGTCTGCCGGGAGCGAAAGCACATATCGGTGGATGGCGCGCAGGTCGGGCTCGCTCATGGCACGCAGGTTGAACCATGGCATGGGCGGGCGCGTCTCGATCGTGCGCGCGAACTGTACCCAGTCGTCCTCGTCCATGGTCCGCAAAAATTGGCGAAGATTGGTCGGGTAAGTCGTACCCCAGGGCCCGTTGAAGCCGAGCGAGTCGCCGATCAGCCATCGATCCTGCGGAACGTTGCCGGCCTTCTCCAGGTACCCTGGCGTGTGGCAGTCGTTGCAGCCGCCGATTTTCACCAGGTATCGACCGTGCTCGATCGAAGCGGTCGCGGACGCCGCGCCGACCTCACCCTGGTTGAGCGTTGCGGCGGTGAATGCTGCGGCCAGGCCAAGGGCGGCAATTGCGATGAGAGCTCTTCGTGTCATCAGCTTCTCCGCTGCTATTTGATGCCGACGATCATCGAGTGAGGCCCGGCGAGATGCTCGCAGCGGACCTCCGCAAAGCCCGCCTCCCGCATCCAGCCCATGCCGTCGGCGCGCGTGTAGTCGAACCCGCCATTGGTGTTGACCAGCATGTTGAGGCTCATCAGCAGACCCGCAGCGTTGTCCCGTCGCTCGTCATCGATGATCTGGTCGTAGACGATGAGCACGCCTTGCTTCGGCAGCGCGGAATGGGCCTTTGCCAGCAGCGCGCGCTTCACCTCCAGGTTCCAGTCGTGCAGGATATGACCCATCACCAGCACGTCGGCAGAAGGCAGCGGCTCGGCAAGGAAGTCGCCGGGATAAAACCGAAGCCGGTCTGCAAGTGCGTGCCGCTCCACATAGGCCTCGAACACCGGCCGCATCGGCGGCAGGTCGAAACCGCCGCCGGTGAGATGCGGATGGGCGCGGCCGACCTCGACCGGAAGCCTGCCTTCGGCTGTGCCGATATCGATGAAGGTACAATAGTCCGCCCAGGGAAAATGCCGGGCGAGCGCCTCCGCCACCTGGAGGCTGCCGCCGGTCATCGCCTGCGCAAACATCTTTACCTTGTCCGGGTCCGAAAACAGCATGTCGAACAGATCTTCGCCGTCCTGGGTGCCGTTTTGCGGTTTGCCCGTCCTGAGCGCGTCGGTGAGCGAGCCCCAGTTCGCGTAAAGCAGCTGACCGGCCCTGGCGAGCATCCCGCCAACATAGGTCGACTTGTTGCGGTCAAGGTAGCGGTCAGTCACGGGCGTGTTGCAGTAGACGTTGCCCTCGCGCTCAAGCATGCGCAGCGCAACCAGCGCGTCGAAGAAATCCTGCGCTCCCCGCTGATGCAGTCCGAGCCGGTTTCTCAGCGTTTCCCCTTCGAGGGGTCCGGCCGCCAACTCCGTGAAAAGGTCGAGTTCGACGGCGCTCAGCAACGTCTTCGATGCCCAGAAGCCGAGGCCGAGTTGCATAAGGCTTTCGGGCGACAGTTCTGCGACGTCCTTCGCCTGTTTCGTTACCTCGGTGATGTTTGCGTCCATAAGATTTCTCCTTCCTCAAGAGACCATGACCTTTCCAAAAAACCGGTTCCCGGTTTTTCGGGATCATGGTCTGGGCGCGGGAGGATCATCGACTGGCCCGGCTACGGGTCGATTTCAGCCAGGTGGGATTTTGGTTACGGTTGTAACGAAGAAATCCGGCCGGCCGTGATCAGCCTGAATGCAGATGGCGGGCAAGGCATTGTGCGACGGCGGCCGACAGCAGCGGCTTCTTGATGACTTCGCTTATGCCGACCGCCGTCAGTTGGCGCGACCGCAGCTGACGGCAGTAACCGGTCATCAGCACGACCGGAAGGTCGGGCCGGATCTTGTGCAACCGGCCGGAGAATTCGATCCCTGTCATGTCGGGCATGACCTCGTCCGTCAGCACCAGGTCGAAGCGTTCCGGATCGGTGCGGAATGCGCTGAGAGCCGCGGGGCTGCGGTCGAACCCGACCGGCTCGTAGCCGAGCGCGGCGAGCATTTCCTCCGCAAGTTGCATCAGCGGCGTGTCGTCGTCGACGACGAGGATCGTCTCGCCGTTGCCATGCTTGACCGGCACCTCGGCGGCGTCGCTCTCGTCCTCGTTCTGGGTTGCTTCGGCGGCCTCGATCTGCGGAAAATAGATCTCGAAGGTCGTGCCTTCGCCGGGCTTGCTGTTCACGTCGACCGCGCCTCTGTGCGCTATGACGATGCCGTGCACCGTCGACAGGCCGAGCCCGGTGCCTTGCCCTGCCGGCTTGGTCGTGAAGAACGGCTCGAAGATGCGCTCGAGCGTCGCCTGATCCATGCCGCTGCCGGTGTCCCTGACGGCAAGGCGGAGATAGCGGCCGGCAGGCAGGTTGCCGTGCGACAGCATCCGCGCCTCGACGAATTCCGTCGTATCGAGACCGATTTCCAATGCGCCGCGGTTGTTCATCGCCTGCGCCGCGTTGGTGCCGAGGTTCATCACCACCTGCTGAAGCTCGGTCGGATCGCCCATCATCGCCGCATCCGCGGCTGCAAGACGCGTCTGCACCGAAAGCGTGGCGGGGAACGAGGCGCGCAGCAGGTCGACCGCTTCGGCAACCATGGCTTCCGCCCGCAGCGCGTGATGCTGCCGCTCGTGACGACGGCCGAAGGCGAGGATCTGCTCGGTGACGTCCTGCGCCCGCCTGCCGGCCTGCATGATCTGCTGGACGTAGCGCCGCGCGCGCGACTCCTTCAGCAGCACCGCCAGCGCCATCTCGCTGTAGCCGAGGACGGCACCGAGGATGTTGTTGAACTCGTGCGCTATGCCGCCGGCGAGCGTCCCGATCGCTTCCAGCCGTTGCGACTGATTGAGCCGCGCCTGCAGTGCCTCACGCTCGCGTTCGTTGTGCTCGCGCACGATGGCATTGGCGAAAATCTCGGCCGCGGTGCGCAGCAGTGCAATGTCGTCGTCGGCCCAATGCTTTTCGTGCGTGACGGTATCGAGAGCCAGAAAACCCAACCGCTCGCCGGCATGCCACATCGGTATGCACAGCCACGATCGAAACTGGTGCGCCTGCAGGGATGCCTTCTCCCGGCCCTCGGGAAGCTCGCCGACGCGGGGAACGTCGATGCAGCCCTGCCGCTCGTGGTCGGCCAGCGTCCAGCGTGAAGCCAGCTCGATCATGTCCTTCGACAGGCGGGCCGGCCTGCTCCCGCCCGGACGGCGATAGAAGTAGCCGCCGGAAGGACCGGCGATGTGGCTGACGAAAATCTGGGCGCCGTCGAGCCCGGCATGTTCGACCAGGCGCGCGAGGCCCTTGCTGATGCCGGCGCGGATGCGGTCACGCGGCAGATTGATGAACTGCGTGGAGATCGAGGCGATCAGGCCCTCGAATTCCAGCCGCTCGCGCAGGATCCGCGCGTTGCGGCGCAGGCGGGCGAACAGGTAGGCGACATAGCCGACGAGGCCCAACGCGGCGACATAAAGCAGCGTCTGGAACAGTTCGGCCCGCGCCGCGGCCCGCCCATGCGCACCGAGATAGACGTCCTGCAGCGCGCGAGCCCGCTCGCTCGTCGGCGCGGTCTGCAGGCGGGCGACGAGATCGTCGACCGCCGGAAGCCTGGTGACGATAAGCCGGCCGTGGGAGACGAGCGAGAGCACATCTCTTGCAGGCACGGCATCGACGGAGGGCCTTGCCAGCCGGTCGAGTGCGGCGGTTACTGCTTTTGCCGCATCCGGCTGGGGATCGCTGATAAACCGCGACATTGCGACCATCAGGGCTCCTATCTCGACCGCTCGAAGGCCGTCACCCTCGCTCGTGAGACGACCGCTCATATAGTTGAAAAAGTTCAGCGAGTTCTGCAGCAGCGCGTTATCGGACTTGAACCTCTCGACGAGCGCTTCCTCGTCGCGGATCGCGGCGATGACTTCGGCGATCCGCTTGTCGATGTCCGCCCGTGTTTCGCCGCTTGCTGCGTCGCGGGCAGCCGGCAGCGTCTGCGTCGCCTCATCCAGGTTCTCGATCGACCGCACAAGCGGATCGTAGCTGCGCAGCAGTCCCGCGCGTGCCCTTAAAACATCGCGTTGGAGTGCGGCGTTATAGAGGATGACGGTCCTGAGCGCATCGAGCGTGCGTTCGTGACGGGCCGCATCGGGAGCCGTGCCCTGCACCAGGAGGTAGGTCAGGGCGATGAGCAGGCAGGCAACGATCGGCGCCAGGATGCGTAGCGACTTCATTGCTGCAGACGATCGGCTGCGCTGGTCAACGGCCGGCCGCGATACTCGCCCGTCAGTGTCCCGAGGAATTCGACGATGAGATCGGCATCGCGCTGGTCGAGCTCCCGGCCGAGTTGGTTGCGCGCCATGATCTTCACCGCGTCTGCGAGCGATGCGGTGCGGCCATCGTGAAAATACGGCGCTGTCACCGCGACGTTGCGCAGGCTGGGAACACGGAACACATGGCGGTCGCTCTCGGCGCCGGTAACGGCGAAGCGGCCGAGATCCGCCTTGGTCAGGGTCTTCTGGCGAGCGAAGGGATCCTGGAAGATGCCGAATTTCTGAAACAGATTGCCGCCTACGTTGGCGCCCTGGTGGCAGGCGACGCAGCCATAGGCTTTGAACAGTTGATAGCCGTGCTCTTCGTCGGTCGTGATGGCGTCGCGTTCGCCCTTGAGATAGCGGTCGAAACGGGCATCGGGCGTGATCAGCGACCGTTGAAAGACAACAAGCGCATCGAGCACGCTTGTCCGGTCGGGAATGGCGCCGTAGACCCTCGCGAACCGCTGCGAATACTCGGCATTCGAGCGCAGCTTGGTCAGCAATTCCTCCCAGCTCGTATTCATCAGCCTGTCATCGAGCAGGGCTGCCTCGTTCTGCTCCTCGAAAGTGCGGAAATTGCCGCGCCAGTTCAGCCGAAAATCGAGCGCCGCGTTGAAGACGGTCGGCGTGTTGAAATCGAGCGGCTTGCCATCCGCCGCCACGGAACGGGCCAGACCGTCGTCGCCGCTGAAATCGAGCCTGTGACAGGAACTGCAAGCGACGACATCGCCATGCGACAGGCGGGCATCGTTGAAGCAGGCTCTCGCCAAGCGCGATCTTCGCCCGGTCGGAGGGGCCGCTGGCCGTGATCGGTGCAATCGGCTCGCCCATCGGCGGGCCCGGCTGATTGCTCTGGGCCAACGCAAAAGGTGCCGCCATTGCCAGGCAAAGCGGAACAAAAAGCCCCGCCCGAACCTTACCAATCTGCTGATGTGCCATCGAGCGAGCCTGTGGCAGGGTGTGCGATCACGTAGATCATCGGCGTTCACCAATAAATCGCCGAAAATCGACGTTTAATAAAGCAACGGCTCGGTCATGAGTTCCATGCTTGCGGACGGTGCGAGATGTCAGCCGAACAAAACATTCGCCACGAACAGCAGTCGAAAGGCAGTATCGAGCAGGCAGCGGCGCCGAAGCATATCCTTGTCGTCGACGACGACCCCGAAATTCGTGATATGCTCACCAATTACCTGGAGAGCCAAAACTTCAGGGTTAGCGCGGTCGCCGACAGCCGGGCCATGTCGCGCGTCCTCAATGAAAAGCCCGTAGACCTGACGATCCTCGACATGCGGCTTGCCGATGAGGACGGGTTCGACATCATGCGGCAACTCGGCAGTCCGCCGGAAGCGCCCATCATCATCATCACCGGCCACAGGTGCGACGAGGTGGATCGCGTCGTCGGCCTGGAACTCGGCGCCGACGACTACATCACCAAGCCCTTCGGCCTCAGGGAGCTGCTGGCGCGCATTCGCGCCGTGCTGCGGCGATCGCGGTCGACGCAGCCGCAGCCGCGCAGTAAGAAACCCATACGCTATCGTTTTGCCGGCTGGGAGCTCGACATGCGGATGCGGCGCCTGAGGTCGGCGGCGGGCGAGACGACGCCGCTGACCGCCGGCGAGTTCAACCTGCTGACGGCGTTCCTGAAATCGCCGCAACAGATCCTGAGCCGCGAGCAGCTTCTCGCTGCCAGCCGCGTGCACGACGAAGAGGTGTTCGACCGCAGCATCGACGTGCAGATATTGCGGCTGCGCCGCAAGCTCGAGGTCAATCCGAGCGAGCCGAAGCTCATTGTTACGGAGCGTGGCGCCGGCTACATATTCGCGACTGCGGTCGAGGTACTTTGAGCCGCTGCCGCGCCCAGCCTACCCCGCGCTTCTGAGCCAGACCAGCATCTCGCCGGGGTTGCGGTTGTCCCAGGCGAAATACGGCACGGCGGTGATTTTCGCGTCCTCGACCGCCGGCGGTTCGGTGCGGTAGAGCCCCTCTTCCCATTTTTCGAAAGCCTCCTTTTTGGCAATCGCCGAAAGTGTCACGACGCCGCCCAGAAGGTTCGGCTGCTGATGCGCCTTGATGTCTGCCGTTCGCGGCAAGGCGATGCGGTGCAACTGGCTGGAATTGTCGGTCTCCTCGACGCAATAGATCAGCGGTCCGCGCGCCAGCGCGACGCGGCCGATATCCTGTCGCACCTGCGGGTTGGCGTAGAGGCGGTCGACGGCCATTTCGAGGTCGAGCTCGACGCGGTCGCCCTTGCGCCATTCGCGGCGGATCGCGGCATAGCCGTCGCTGCTGATGGCAGCCAGATCGACATCGGCGCCGTTGACCTTGAGCGCTGCCTTGCGGCACCAGGCCGGCAAGCGCAGGTGCAAAGTGAACTCGGTCGGAGCTTCCGGTTCGACAGAGATCGAGACCGCGCCGTCCCATGGATAGTTACTGCTCTGGGTGAGCTCTATTTGCCGGCCCGCGATATCGAAACGAGCCGTGCCGTTTCCATAGAGATGGACGGCGAGTGCGTCGTCCGACAGGCCGTAGAAATAGCTGCCGATCGAGGCGACCATGCGCCCGACATTGGGCGGGCAGCACGGGCAGCGGTGCCATTTCCAGCGGTGGTGGGCGCCGCGGCTTTCGAGCGGATTTTCGTAGAAGAACAGCGAGCCGTCGAGCGACAGGCCGGAGATCGAGCCGTTGTAGAGCGCCCGCTCCATGATGTCGGCGTAGCGCGCATTGGGACCCATGCCGAGCATGCGGCTTGCCCAGAACACCAGGCCGACCGAAGCACAGGTCTCGGCATAGGCGGTGTCGTTGGGCAGGTCGTAGTCGGCGGTGAAACCCTCATTGTGCGACGACGGCCCGAGGCCGCCGGTGACGTAGAGGTTCTTGGTCATGAGGTCGTCCCACAGCCGGTCGAGCGCCACCCGCAGCGTGTCGTCGCCATATTCGGTGGCGATGTCGGCCATGCCCGAATAGAGATACATCGCCCGCACCGCATGGCCGACGACCTTGTCCTGCTCGCGCACCGGTTTGTGCGACTGGTTGTATTCGTAAGTCTTGAAATGATAGGCCTTGGGGTCGGCGCCGCGGGCGCGCGCCTCCTCGTCGAAATAATGCGGCTCAAGGCCGCGCTGGTCGATGAAGTATCTGGCTAGCTCCATGTATTTGCGCTCGCCCGTCACCCGCGCCAGCTTGACCAGCGCCAGCTCGATCTCCTCATGGCCGCAATAGCCCTTCTTCTTGCCGGGCTCGGGACCGAACGTCTCGGCGATATGATCGACGTAGCGGCACATGATGTCGAGCAGCTTGCGTTTCCCCGTGGCCTGGTAGTAGGCGACGGCGCCTTCGATCAGGTGGCCGGCGCAATAGAGCTCGTGGCAATCGCGCAGATTGGTCCAGCGCAGGCCGGGCTGGATGCGCTGGTACCAGCTCGACAGATAGCCGTCGGGCTGCTGCAGCTTTCCATACATGTCGATGACGGCATCGATCTTCTTCTCGAGCTCGTCGTTGCGGCGGCGATAGAGCGAATAGGCGGCGGTCTCGATGGTCTTGCCCCAATCGGAGTCCCAGAACATCTGCGTCGTCACCGTCGATCCGGTGAACTCGTTGCCGGCGGTGGCCGCCTCGTCCGGTGAAGGTGAGTGGAACGGGATGACGACGCCGGGCGACGGCCGGTCCGGGTCGATCTGCTCGAGCATGCGCGCCTCGACGCAGCGGTCATAGAGGATGCCGGCGGTCTTCGAGGCGACGGCATCGACGCGGTCGCCCCAGAAGCCGCGCACATCGACCTGCGGCACCGGCAGCGGGCGGAAGGCGAGTTTCGGCTTGGCGCCCTGACTGGCGGAATGCGATGCGGTCATCAATTTACTCCGGTTCGGTTCGGTTGGTCACTTCACGGCCCCTGCCATCAGGCCGCGGATGTAGAAGCGCTGCAGCAGCAGGAAGAGCACCAGGCACGGCACCATCATGACGGTGACGCCGGCCTGCACGGCGCCCCAGTCGATGGCGCCGAAGCGGCCGGACTGCAGCGCGGTCATCATGATCGGCAGCGTGAATTTCGACTGGTCTGTCATCAGCACCAGCGCCGCCAGAAACTCGTTCCAGGCGCCAAGGAAGGCGAACAGCGCGATGGTGACGATGCCCGGCCAGACCAGCGGCAGCATCACCCTGAGCAGCATGGTGACATTGTTGGCGCCGTCCATGCGCGCGGCCTCCTCGATCTCGCGCGGCACCGCGTCGAAGGCGTTGCGCATCATGAAGATCGAGAACGGCAACTGCAGCGTGACGTAGACGCAGACCAGCCCGGTCAGCGTGTTGTGCAGGCCGATCTTGGTCAGCACCAGGAAGATCGGCGTCAGGATCGACTGGAACGGGATCATGATTGTCGACAGGATGACGACGAACAGCAGGTTCTTCAGCGGAAAGCGGAAGCGCGAGAAACCGTAGCCGGCGAGCACGCTGACGATCACTGACAGCACCACCGTCATCACCGAGACGTAGATGCTGTTTTGCGCCGGCAGCCACAGGCCATCGCCGAAGGTGTTGAGCGTGGCGTAGTTCTCGAGCGAGATGCCGCTGGTCGGCCACGGCGGCAGCGGCGGCTGGCGCGCCTCCTGCGCCGGCTTGAAGGCCGAAAGCACCGTCCAGGCGATCGGCGCCAGGAACAGTATGGATGCGATGATGCCGGTCGAGTGCTCGGCGATCTGCATGCCGATGCGGCGTTTGCGGGTGCGAGCCTGCGCCATCAGTCGACCCCCTCGGGATTGCGCAGCAACCGCAGCTGGATCAAGCTGAGCGCCACCAGGATGACCAGCAGGACCATCGACAGTGCCGCGCCATAGCCGAGCTTGAACGACACGAAGGACTGGTTGAAGATCCAGTAGACGGCGGTCAGCGTCTTATTGCGCGGGCCGCCGCGCAGGATGATGTAGAACTGGTCGAAGGCGAGGATCGAGCCGGCAACCGACAGGATCAGCGCCAGCGCCAGCGTGCGGCGCATCAAGGGCAAGGTAATCGCCCGGAACCGCGCGAATGGCCCTGCCCCGTCGATCATCGCCGCCTCCTGCAGATCCGGCGGGATCGATTGCAGGCCGGTCATCAGGATGATCATGGTGAAGCCCGCCACCTTCCATACCACCATGGCGATGATCGACCAGAAGGCCGGCTGGAAGGTCGCCAGCAGGTTGAATTTCTTCTCGGTCAGGCCAAGCTCGAAGGCGGCCGGGCTGAACAGGCCGGAATCGACATTGAGCAGCCACGACCACAAAAGGCTCGCCGAGGCGAAGCCGATGACCGCCGGCATGAAGAAGGACGTGCGGTAGAAGCCGGTCAGCTGCCGCGGCCTTTCGATGAACAGCGCCAGCGGAAAGGCGACGGCGAAGATCGCGATCGTGACCACCACCGTGTAGTAGCCGGTGAACTTCAGCGCGTTCCAGAAACGGGTGTCGCGCAGGATCGCCCAGTAATTGTCGAGGCCGATAAAGCTATGCGCGCCCATCAGCGGCCAGTTGTGCAGCGACATCCAGGCGGTCATGCAAAGCGGCACGATGAAGAAGACGACGACCAGGGCGACGGCCGGCGCGACATAGAGCAGGCCGATCCACTGCCGGCGGCCGGCGCCGACCAGTTTGTATGCGCGCGCTGGCGCGGCGGTGGTTGCTGTGATGGTGGTCATCGCTGGCCTTCTCCTTCTCCCCTTGTGGGAGAAGGTGGATCGGCGCGAAGCGCCGAGACGGATGAGGGGTGTTGGAAGGAATGCCGTCCGAGCCAAGCTGGAGCACCCCTCATCCGTCGCCTTCGGCGACACCTTCTCCCACAAGGGGAGAAGGGGGAGCCAACGTTGCGACGGCGTACTGTGATGGTGCTCATGCCTGTTGTTCCATTGGCGGGACGTCCCCTCCCCCTTGAGGGGAGGGTCCGGTCGAAGGCCGGGGGTGGGGTCCTCCGCGAAGCGCGCCGACATCAAAAGAGCGTCGAGCACTGCCGCGATGACCCCACCCGGACCTTTGGTCCGACCTCCCCTCGAGGGGGAGGTTAAGGGGCTGCGGGGGTGGGGTCCTCTGCGACGTGCGCCGACAGAAACGTCGAGCACTGCCGCGATGACCCCACCCGGACCTGCGGTCCGACCTCCCCTCGAGGGGGAGGTGGAGCCGGCGCCTTACTTCTGCGGCGCCGAATCGATGATCGACTGCATCGTTTCCTGCGCGTTGGCGATGGCGCCGTCGACGTCTTCGCCGAAGAAGACCTCGTTCATCATCTGGTTCCACGGACCGTTGGCCGAGTTGATCAGGTCGTTGAACACCACCGAATAGGGCGTGCGGCCCTTGGCCATGGCTTCAGCGGCAACCTTGTAGCGCGGGTCGAGGTCTTTCAGCGCCTCATTGGCGATGTCGCCGCGCACCGGCAGGCTGCCGTATTTCGCCAGGATGGTCTGGCCTTCGAGCGAATAGGCGAAATCGAGGAACTCCTTCACCACCGCGACCTTGG
Organism: Mesorhizobium sp. M1307; assembly: GCF_040318155.1. Classification (NCBI taxonomy): domain Bacteria; kingdom Pseudomonadati; phylum Pseudomonadota; class Alphaproteobacteria; order Hyphomicrobiales; family Phyllobacteriaceae; genus Mesorhizobium; species Mesorhizobium sp. M1307. The sequence continues at coordinate 83,764 of NZ_JAMYLR010000014.1, forward strand.
TGGTGCCCTTGGTGACGACGAAATTATCGCCGCCGGCAAACGACGACCAGCCACCATCCTTGCCGGGCAGGAAGGTGATGCCGTAGTCGATGTCGGGATATTGCGTGTTCAACGCGCCGATGGCGAAGGCGCCGGACGGCGAGATGCCGATATTGCCGGTGGCGAAGGCGGCAAAGAAGTTGGAGCCGGTGTCGGTCTGCGCGCCTGAAGGCACCAGGTCCTTTTTGACCATCGAACGGTAGAGGTCGATGGCGCCGCGCATCTGCGGCGTATCCAGCGTCGCCTTGGAGCCGTCCTCCGTCAGGATGTCACCGCCCGAGGCCCAGATCAGCGGCGTGAAGGTGAAGATGTTGCAGCCGCCGCAATTGCCGGAGAAGTAGAAGCCCTTGATGTCGCCGCCGAGCGCATTGACCTTTTCGGCGTCGGCTTCGATCTCGGCCCAGTTGGTCGGGCCCTTTTCCGGGTCGAGGCCGGCCTGCTTGAACAGCTTCTTGTTCCAGATCAGCACCGAGGAATCCGCCGAGAACGGCAGCCCGTAGATGCGGCCCTTATAGGTGCCGGTCTTGACATGCGCCGGCGACAGGCTGGCGAAATAGGGCAGCGATTTCGCCCAGTCGGTGATGTCTTCGAGCTGGCCGGCGGCGGCGAAGGACGGCGTGTAGATCAGGTCGAGCGACAGCGCATCGGGCGCCGTGCCGCCAGCGGCGGCAGCGCCGTATTTCGGGATGATTTCGGCGTTGGGGATGATGTCGAGCTTGATCTGGTTCTGATGCCCCTTGTTGAAGGCATCGACGATGCGCGGCATGAAGTTCGAGCCGTCGGCGCGAACCCAGATGTTGGCGGTGTCGGCGGCGGCCGGGCCGACTGTTGCCAGCGTGCCCAAAATGCTCGCGGCGATGGCGAGCCCGGTAATGGTGGTTCTCATGCTTCTCCTCCACATGGTTTTAATTTAGCGTCTTAATTTAGCCGCGCCCCAAGCGGGTGACTATCGACACGGCCCGTTTCGTTCAGCCGTCCGGCGGACGGCCGCATGACTGACGCACCACCAGCCGGCACGGCAGTTTTCTGATGCCCGGCTCGGCGGGTTCGCCGCCGACGAGCGAAAGCAGGGCAAGGCCGGCCTCGCGCCCGAGCGCGGCCAGGTTCATGTCGACGGAGGTCAGCGGCGGGCGGGTTGCCTCGGCGACGATCTGCCAGTTGTCGAAGCCGATGACGCCGACCTCGTCCGGCACGCCGATACCGCGCTCGCGCAAGGCGTCGATGACGCCGCGCGCGATCTGGTCGTTGCCGCAAAACACCGCATCGGGCTTTTCGCGCGTACCGTCGAAACCCTCGCCGTCGAACAGCTTCTTGACCGCCTCGTGGCCCCAGGCCTCCGACCACGGGCCGAGCAGCGGCTCCATGACCGGCAGGCCGTTCTCGGCCAGCACCGCGCGATAAGCCTCGGCGCGGGCATGCACCACGGCAAAGCTCGCCGGCCCGCTGACATGGGCGATGCGCCGCCGCCCGAGCCGGCAAAAATGCTCGACCGCCAGCCGCGCACCGCCGGCATCGTCGGAGACGAACGCGATGGCGCCGGGATCGGGCTCGGTGAATGCGAAGATCGCCGGAATGCCGAGATTGGCGAGGTCGACCGGCAGGTGGCGGTCGATGCGCTTGCCGGTGGCGATGATGCCGTCGACGCGCTTGTCGAGCATGGCATCGACATGCAGCTGGGCAAGGCGCGGGTCGTCCTCGACATTGCACAGGAACACCGAGACGCCGGCATCGACCAGCGCATCGGAAACGCCGGCCATCAGCGGCAGCGAAAAGCGGCCATAGGTGTCGTTGGTCAAAAGCCCGACGGTAAAGGAGCGCCGCCTGAGCAGGCTCTGCGCCAGGCTGTTCGGGCGAAAGCCAAGCCGCTGCGCCGTCTCGCGAATACGGGTCCGCGTCTCGGCCGTCATCCGCCCCTGCCCGTTCAGCGCCTTTGAGGCCGTGGCCACGCTGACGCCGGCGAGCGCCGCCACCTCACGCAGGGTGACGGGCTGCTTGGCAGAAACAGGCGTTGGCTGCGCGTCGGACGCCATGATTTGGATATCGATCCTCCCATTTGAGAAAAGCTTTTCTCTTACCGGCCTGCGAGGCGCTGAATGGTGAAGTCAGCGGATGCCGGCAGAGTTGGGAAAAGGTTTTCTCAAAAGGAAGATTAGGGGAAGGATGCAAGGATGGCAAGAGGGAATGGCCTGGTTACAGGCATGTTCGGCAGTCAACTACGACTCGCTGCCCTGGGTCCAGGATCTGCCATGGCGGCCCGAAGGAAAGAGGGCGAGCAGCTTTGGCGTGCATTGCCGTTCAGCGGGCACCGCGATGGAATAATCGCGGTGCCGCAGTCTACCCGCAGAGCTAGCAGTTCTCAGTCTGTGGATCGCACGCCTTGTTTTTCTGTTTCTGTGGCTTGGGCTTGACCGCCTGCTCGGGCTCGGCCTGCTGCTGCTCGGCCGCTGGCTGCTCCTTGGCCTTCCGCTTCTCAGGCTTGGCAGCCTGCTCCGGCTCAGCCTGCTGCTGCTCGGCAGCGGGCTGCTTCTTGGCCTTCCGCTTCTCAGGCTTGGCCGTCTGTTCGGGCTCGGCCTGCTGCTGCTCGGCGGCGGGCTGCTTCTTGATCTTCGGTTTCTTAGGCTTGGCCGTCTGTTCGGGCTCGGCCTGCTGCTGCTCGGCGGCGGGCTGCTTCTTGGTCTTCGGCTTCTCAGGCTTGGCCGTCTGTTCGGGCTCAGCCTGCTGCTGCTCGGCGGCGGGTTGCTCCTTGGCCTTCGACTTCTCAGGCTTGGCCGCCTTGCCGGGCTCGGCCTGCTGCTGCTCGGTGGCCGGCTGCTCCTTGGCCTTCGGCTTCTCAGGCTTGGCGGCTTCTTCGGGCTTGGCCTGCTCGGTCGTTGCAGCGCCTTCGGTCGGCTTCGATTTCCGGCCAGCCTGAACCTGCTTCACCTCCTCGATGTCCTTGAGCTTAGCTGGTTTGGCCTTAGGGTCGGCTTTCACCTCGCCCTCAAAGACAGCGACCGTATCGTTTTCCAGTTTGCCGGACTGCTCGGGCGCCTCGGTCTTGCTGACCTTGACGGCAGTCACCTTCTGGTTCGTCTCCTTTTCGATCACATCGACATCAATGACTTTGTTGATCACCACGTTGTTCTGGATCGTCACGTCGCCGGCCGGTTCGGCCGCCTCGACAATGCGCACAAACTCCGGCTCATCACGAATAACGACTACAGAAATGTCCGCGGCAAGGAATTCGCGGGTGGGGACCACAACCCAGTAATAATCCGGCGTCGTGTCGAAGGTCACCTCGATTGAAATCAAATCCGGATCGCGGCGGGGCGGCAGCGGCGCCCAAATGATGTGCTCTCTGTCACGACGCCAACTCACCCATGCTGGCGCCCAGCGAGTGCCCGGAACCCAGTACCAGCCGATATCGTCGGCATAGCCCCACCGGCCGTAATGGTACGTCGCCCAGCCGAATGGCTCGTCGGACACCCAGAGCCAGCCATACTGCTCGGTATAGACCCAGTGTCCAAGCGTATACGGACGCCAATCGTCAGGCACATCAACCGGCACGAAAACGGTCGCTCCGTGATACGAGACCCAATCACCATAGGAAGACAGGTCTTCGTAGAACGTGCTGATCGAAACGGTGGTGGCAGCCCTTGCCTCGGACACAAGCGACAATGGCGCAATTGAGTTGGGAATCTCGACGACCGTGAGCAGGCAGGCGGTTACACCGCCGAGCATCAGTCGCACCGCATGTTGGGCAAGGACGCGTTTCATCGTAATCTTCCTCCGAAACAGATCGCCCTTCATCGTACAAACCCGCCGGCTGCCGGATTGTTCCACTTTGCTGACGTTACCGATCCCCTCCCGCAACGGCTTGGCATCGCACGATGATGTCAGAGATCAGAGTTGCTTCATTAGGGCGGTGACCGTCACAAATGCGCGCCGAAGGCGCGGCGATAAGTGGTTGGTCAGCGGGCCCGACAGTAAAGGAGCCGCCGCAACAGGCTCTGCGCCAAGCTGTTCGGGCTAATGGCTTCGATGCAGAACGCGCAGTGGCCTATCAGATGCAACGACGCGATGTCGAAGAAGCGGCATGGCTCATTTTCCTGATGACGCAATAGCTCGCGCCCTGAAACATAATGTCCTAGCGTTGGCGCTTGGGAATAGGGAATGCTTGGATTTGCTGGATGATGCCCTGCCCGAAGCGGTTCCGCAGCGTCGTGATAAACTCAGGTTCGACGCTATTCACGAAACCTAGCATGCCCTTCAAGTTTGCTAGCTCATCTCCGTCCAGCCTACCCTTGCTAGCTCTGTACACGGCGGTATGAAGCTCGCGTTTTCGCGTGTGCCCTACTGACACGGCTCCGTCATTTGTCAACGTGAGCCCCGTCACGCGCCGCCCGTATTTCGTTGTCACGCGGGTTGTCTTGCCCTCATTGATGACAAGCTTCGGCAGCTCAATCAGCTTGATCACCTTTCGGACGGCCTTCTCGACATTGACGAGATACCCGGTTCGTGGAGCGGAGAAGGTGAGGTCGTCGGCGTAACGGGTGTATGTCACCTTATCTTTCGCAACCTCGTGGCTAATAGCCTCGTCGAATTCCCACAGCAGGGCATTGGAGACAGTCGGCGAGGAGGGAGCCCCAATAGCCAATCGCAAGACCGAGCTTCCCTTTAGCCTTTGGAAAATCAGCTGCGAGGTCAGGTGGATATCTGTGAATGAGGTAAGGGCGCCCGTCAGCTCGCAATAGCGGGACCAGTCAGCGGCCTTAATCGACGGGAAAAAGTCAGCGAAATCCATCTTCAGGATTGGTCGATGTCCAGCATGGCGCTGCGCGTTCTCCTTTATGGATATACCTTCACGATAGGCAGTCGCCGCGTCATGAATTGGAAGCTTGCTGACAAGCACATCGACCAACGCCCTCTGCAATATCTTCACTTCCTTGGCGGGCTGGGAGATAATTCGAAAACCTCCAGAGCGCTTCGGTATTTGATAGGTCTTATACCTAACAGGGGCGGTGCGCATGATGCGCTCCACCAGGTTGGTATCCATACCAGTCTCAACGGCTAATATGTCGACGATGCCACTCATCCCAGAGCGCTTTTTAAAGCAGCTTGGATGCTGCTAAACCTAACGGGTTCCTTACTCTTCCAATACTCGATTACCCTTGCGCGCCAACGATCCCGATCTTTCTCCTCCGGCGGCAAATCTTTTCGAAGCCGGTAAGTGACCGCCTCTTCCATGTCAGGCAACGCGCAGTAGTACTCATTAATTCCGCGCTTATCTCTGACGATCCAGCCGGCATTGATCGCACAGCTTAGGTATTCAGCAATCTTATAAAATGGAACCGTCAAATCCATAACGTATAGGAGGGTATCAATCTCCTCTTCGGTCAGCGCCCCGTAATGTTGTATTAAGCCGACTACCAGTTTGATGACATGACCGGCTCGCCCAGGATTGAATGTCGTGTGTTCTTTGTACTCAGCTTTCCGCTTTTCAATCGCGGGAATCAGCGCTTCCGCCAAACGGTCGAGATTCACCTCCGAAACGCTGTTTACGCTACTAATATTTAAGTCGTTGCGATTTAGCACGCACACAGCAGACTTCCCGTGATTTTCCTGTAGGAAGAGAAGTGGACCCAGCTTGATGAAAGACGAATCGCCGTAGTTCTTGTCGTCAATGACAACGAGCAGGCGGGTGGCGATCTCCTCAACCACAGAAAACGCGCCTAGTTCAGCAACACTTCCATAGCTTTCTGAAAACAGAACGACCAAGTCGACTATCTGTGCGAATTCTCTCTCGAAACTCAGCCAGTCTTTGTAGGGCCCATCGGGCGCGAAGATTCTAAAATCCTCAGGCGTCACCGTCGAATATGATTTCAGGCCGGGCCGCCCGTAAATTTGGGTGTAAGCATCCCGCAACGAGTTTGGCTTAGCCGTTTTGACGTCGATCTGCCCGCCACACAGCAGGATGATTGGGGTGGGTGCGCGCACATGCAAAGTCGAGGCGTCGATGCGCTCGACTAAATCGGCTATGTCACCTCCGACTATCACTTACCCTTGGAGGTGTGGAAGAACATGGGGTTTACCGAGCGGAGCGGCCACTTGTGGCGGTATAACCACAGGTTGTTCCACACCGGATAAAACCTAACAATCGAATGAGGTCTGACGGAACGCCGGACCAAGCACGCAAGGTGCTTCTCGCGTAAGCTAAGCACTATCTCCCACCCCCACAGTCAGCTGTCAAGCAGTGTGACCGTGTCTGCTGTGGCAATCAATAGGCGCGCTTGGCCCCGACGCTGTAATCGACAGTTATTGGCGTTTTCCTAGCAATATTTTCATAATTATTTTTCGCGGCTTTTGAGCCCGAAAAGTCTAGAAGCTTCTGCCAGGAACGCTTCGCCGCCTGCAGCGCGGTGACGCCTGGCCGAACGTCCCGCACAGCAGCCAGGTGACAAGGCCGCGCTCATTGTGGACGCGCAGGCCGACCTGCGTTTCTTAATGTCTGCTTTAGCGCAAGCAGACCTACTCTCCTGAGATTTTCGATGTCTGCAACGGGTCAGAAGTAGCCGTTCCAACTCACCTACCAACACGCTCCCACGCCGGCGGTGCTTCACTGCTTGAAGCAGTGCGCACGGTGCCATTGCAAGAAACGAGGATGAGGGCGTTCAATCTGTCGGGCCGGCGCAAGCGCTCGACTGGTCTTGTTTATGAATGCCTGCACACTTTCCAAGTCGTTAACCTGTCGCGAGATCAGGATTTCGAGGTCATCGGATAGGCTGATCAACCCGCGATCGAACATCCAGTGCGCGGTGCCGGACAGTGCAATCCCGTTGTTGATGACATCCGGGCCGTTCGCTTCGACCGATCGAATATGGGCGGCTGAAACTTCTGCTCGGCCGCCGCCATTTATCAGCTTCAGTCCGGTGATCGCGCAGCGCTCGTCATAGGCGCGCAAGACGATGCGACGGAAAATGCGGTCTCGCACAATTCGCGATCCGATGTAGTTTACGCGATCGCGGCTCTGCTCGAATTCGAATGGCGCCTGCTCCTCCTGAAAGCCGGAAGATGTGCCGACCTCATCTACGCGCGGTAGCAACGACCCGTTCGTGTCCAGGCCCAAATCGATGATGCGGTTGAAATCGGCCGGGCTAATTGGGCGGACGGCCGATTGGGCGCGACCGGAAATTCGTCCCTGATCGTTGAGCAAGCCTCGCTCAACGAGACCATCGGTTCCATTAAATGGAACAGGGTTGACGAAATCGAGATAGGTTCCAGGCTCAATCAGAGCGAGGTACATATCAGGCGTCACAGGATCGGGAATGATTTGTTGGACTTTGGCTACGGCGTAATAGCCGCGGGTATCGTCTACCTTGCTGGGCTCGTAATAGATGATCCAGTCGCCAACGCATGCTTCGACGCGGCGCAGATATGGGCGAGGAAACTGGTATTGCTCGGCGGGGCGGTCATTGTAGATCGAATCTGAGCGATGAATGAAAACCCCGAATCCCATGATCTTCCTGCAATGCGTTCTTTGGGATATCTGCCTCAGAACACCAAAATCCGATCTTGGGAGGTTAGTCCAGGTCGGAGAAGCTTTTCCCCGTGGTATCGGTCTTCTTTTGGAACCGTCTAGGGAAAGCTCCTCCCCTAACAAAGCGCCGCGCTCTTTTCCACGGCGCGTATCGCAGAAGGCCCGCGCCATCCGTCCTCTGACACAAGGAAAAGCGCCAGGAGAAAACTCATCGTCACCGAATTCATCAGCGTCGATGGCATCGCCGAGGTCGAGAAGCTGCCAGGCGTGACCTGGAACGATGAGATGCAAAAATTCAAGGACGACGAGCTTGCCGACAGCGGCGCCATGCTTTTGGGGCGTACGACCTATCAGATTTTTGCCGGCTCCTGGCCCAAGGAGACCGGAGAGTTCGCCGACCGATTCAACGCACTGCCGAAATATGTCGCCTCGACGAGCTTGACGCTGCGCGGATCCCTCCCGCGATTGATGCGATCGAGTTCGCAGCCACCAGGCGGAAGGTTCTGATCCGCCCTTTCTTGCTGCTGCGGTAGGAAGACCTCTTGATTCCAACCACAAGCCCAAATTGCTGGATTTGGCAGCTCTGGAAGGATAAGCTTGGTTTTTGGTTCAAGCGATGGAACAGAGACTAGCCGCAATTCTGGCTGCCGATATGGCGGGCTACAGTCGGCTAATGGAGGCCGACGAATCCGGCACGCTCGCACGCCTTCGGACCCATCGCATAGAACTGGTCGATCCCGCCATCGCGAAGAACAAGGGCCGGATCATCAAGACCACCGGAGACGGCATGCTCGTGGAGTTCCAGAGCGTGACCGATGCCGTGAAATGCGCCGTGGAAATCCAACAGCGCATGAAACGGCGCAATTCGGATGTGCCGCAAGAACGGCGTATCGAATTCAGGATCGGCATAAATCTCGGCGACATCATTTTCGACGATGAGGACATTTTCGGCGACGGCGTCAATATTGCCTCGCGCATCGAGCAACTCGCCGACGTCGGCGGTATCTGCGTGACCGCAGCGGTGGCGACCCAAATTGCCGACCGTCTCGAAATTGCCATGGAGGACCTGGGCGAGAAGACGTTGAAGAACATCAGCCGCCCGGTTCGCCTCTATCGCGTTGGGTTTGATAGTTCTGTCCTGCCGGAAGTCGAGGCAAAGCGATCTATCTCGAAACCTTCGATAGTGGTGCTGCCATTCACCAACATGAGCGGCGACCCCGAGCAGGAATTTTTCGCGGACGGACTGACCGAGGACATCATCACCGAACTGTCCCGCCACCATGAGCTGTTCGTCATCTCGCGCAATTCCAGCTTCGTCTACAAGAACCGCGCCGTGAATGTGCGCGAGGTGGCCGAGAAACTCACCGTCCAATACCTGGTGGAGGGAAGCGTCCGCAAGATCGGCGACAGGGTGCGCGTGACGGTTCAGCTCATCGACACGGCGAATGACGCTCATATTTGGGCAGACAAGTATGACCGGAAGCTGGACGACATATTCGCGATTCAGGATGAGGTGACCGCGGCGATCGCAGCCACGCTGCCCGGTCGCGTCGAGGCGGCTCAGCGGGACCAGCTCGCGCGGGCGAAACCTGCAAACATGGCCGCGTATGAATGTGTGCTTGCTGCCAAGGTGCTGCATCACCGAAGCACGATTGCAGATAATGAACGCGCGCAAACCTTGATAGAAAGGGCGGTCACGCTCGACCCCGATTATGCCCATGCCCATGCCTGGCGGGCCTGCATTCTTGGCCAGGCCTGGGTCCATAACTGGTGCGAAGACAGGGATGCCATCTGGAACAACATCATGGCGGCGCTGGACAGGGCGCTGGCGCTGGACAACAACGATGCCGATGTCCATCGCATCCTCGCCGCAGTGAACGTGAACAACAATGAGCTGACCACAGCGCGCTACCATCAAGAGCGGGCGCTGGCCCTCAATCCCAATTACGACCTCGTGGTGGTGCAGCAAGGCGAGTTATTGACGTGGCTGGGCAGGCCGGAAGAGGGAATTGAATGGATCCGCAAGGCAATGCAGTTGAACCCGCACCACCCGGAGAGGTTCTGGAGCCATCTGGGAAAGGCGCATTTCGCCGCGCGCCAGTATGGCGAGGCGATCGAAGCTTTCATGCATCTGTCAACCATGGACTCGGCTCAGCACGCTTTCGCCGCTGCCTGCTACGGCTGGCTCGGCGACGAAATCGCGGCCGCGGCGCATCTAGGCAAGATCAGAACGCTCGATCCCCAATTCGACCTCGATTCATTCATCGCCACCCTGCACTATGCCCAGGAGCCTGACGTGCAGCACGTCCGCGAAGGACTGCTGAAAGCCGGTATTGCCAACCTATAGGCAGCAGGTAGCTACGACCCAGATCCAATCGGCAAAAACGATGCGGACCTTGTGGCATGACCGAACGACGGGCAGGTCGGAGAAGCTTTTCCCACGGTATCGGTCTTTGGAAGCGAACAGGGAAAACCCTCCCCCTGAAAAAGCGCCGCGCTAGTTGACGGCGCATGTCGCATAAGCCCGCGCCATTCGGCCCTGCCAGAAAGGAACTCGCTATGAGAAAACTCATTGTTACCGAATTCATCAGCGTCGATGGCATTGCCGAGGTTGAAAAGCTGCCGAGCGTGGCCTGGAACGATGAGATGCAAAAGTTCAAGGACGACGAGCTTGCCGACAGTGGCGCCATGCTGTTGGGGCGCACGACCTATGAGATTTTTGCCGGCTCGTGGCCCAAGGAGACCGGAGACTTCGCCGACCGCTTCAACGCGCTGCCGAAATACATCGCCTCGACCAGCCTGCAGGCGCTCGACTGGCAACCGGCCGAGCTGCTGCAGGGCGCGTTGCCGGAAGCGGTCAGAGGACTGAAGCAAGGCAGCGGCGGCAACATCTATGTGCATGGCAGCCTCAGCGTCGCGCAGGAATTGCTGCGCCATGGCCTTGTCGACCGCATCAGGCTGCTCAGCTACCCCGGTGCCGTCGGCCAGGGCAAGCTGCTGTTCCCGCCCGGCGCGCAATTGCCGCTCGAGCTGATCTCGGCCACGCAATTCAGCAACGGCGTGGTGGCGCTGGAGTATGCGGCTGGGAAGTCGTGATGAGCCAATCTCCCCCCTTGAGGGGGAGATGCCCGGCAGGGCAGAGGGGGGCGTCTCGCGTAATGCGCCAACCCTACCGACTCAAGAGGGAGGCCGCGCCCGGTCGAACCGACCCCCTCTGGCCTGCCGGCCATCTCCCCCTCAAGGGGGGAGATCGCAGCTTCGGCCATCAGCGCCTCACCCAAGCTACCGCCCCCGCCCGCCTGCCTCTACCTTCTGCACGGCCGCGATCAGCATCTCGACAAACCTCGTCACCTTGGGCGGGCGGAAGCGGGCGGCGGGGTAGACTGTGTAGATGCCGCCGGAGGGCAGCCGCCACTCGGGCAGGATCTGCACCAGCCGCCCGGCGGCCAGTTCGTCCCGCACCAAAAAGTCCGGCAGCACCGACAGGCCGGCGCCGGCGCGGACCGCTGCCAGCCCTGCCGGCGTTGCGTCGATCGAAATTGTTGCCTGCATGCGCACGGCCTGCTGCTCGTTGTCGCCGCGCGAAAATTGCCATAGCAGCGGTTCGCGCAGCGCCATGTTGGCGACGAAGGGCAGCCCGGCGAGGTCTTGCGGTTCGCCGGCGGTGAACCGGCCTGCAAAGCCGGCGCCGCATACCATGAATTGTTGGAAGGTGCCGATGCGCCGGGCCTGCAGGCTGGAATCGGCCAGCCAGCCGACGCGGATGGCCACGTCGATGTGGCCGGAAACCAGGTCGATCGTCTCGTCGCCCAGCGTCAGCTCCACCCGGCAGGCGGGATAGCGCGCGCTGAAGGCGGCGACCACCGGCACCACCGCCGATGTGCCGTAGTCGTTGGACGCGGCGATGCGCAGCGTGCCGGTCGGCTCGGCGGCGGCCTGCGCGAGCTCGTCGAATGCATCCTCGGCCTGCTGCAGGACCTGCAGGCAGCGGGCATGGAACGTTCGGCCAGCCTCGGTCGGATGGACGCGCCGCGTCGTGCGGATCAGCAGCGTCGTTCCGACATCGCGCTCCAGCCGCGCCACCTGCTGGCTGACCACCGCCTTGGTGATGCCCAGCCGCTCGGCGGCCCGCGTGAACGAGCCGGCATCGACCACCGCCGCGAAATAGGCCAGCCGGTTCAGGTTCATGCTTCGCTCATGGCAGAGGCAGTCTCATTGTCAGGCAATGGCATACATTACGTCTATTTTGTCGGCCTTCAATACGCATTCCGCTTTTGCCATCTTGCGGGCATCGAGGCTGCGCGCCGCCGAGTTCCGCATTCCCAGGAGACATCCATGTTCACACGGAGAGCCATCATGAAAACCACCCTCGCCGCCGGCGCTGCGGCGGTCTTTGCTCCCGCCGGGCTTGGCCATGCGGCCGGCGGGCTTTCCTGGAAACATTTCCCCGCCGGGCAAAACGGCTTCTTCCGCGCCCCGGTGCTGGTCTCCGGCGCCACCGAAACCGTGCTGATCGATGGCGGTTTCACTTACCCCGACGGCCGGGCCGTGGCCGAGGCGATCAAGGCGACCGGCAAGACGCTCACCACCATCTATGTCAGCCAGTCCGACCCGGACTATTATTTCGGCCTCAAGCCGATCAAGCAGGCGTTCCCGCAGGCACGGGTGATCGCTGCAGCCGAGACGGTGGCCGCCATCAACGGCAATGTCGAAAAGAAGCTCGCCGTCTGGGGGCCGCAACTCAAGGAGAATGGCCCGCAGGCGCTGGCCGACGTCGTCATCCCCGAAGCATTCGACAGCCAGACGCTCAGCGTCGATGGCGAGACCATCGAGATCGTCGCCGCGGAAGGCCTCGCCAACCGGCGCTATCTCTTCGTGCCGTCGCTGAATGCGGTGTTCGGCGGGGTGATGATCTTTGCCGGCGTGCATGTCTGGACCGCCGACACGCCGACCAGAGAACTGCGCGCCGCCTGGCTCGCCAATCTCGAAAAGATCGCGGCGCGCAAGCCGGCAATCGTCGTGCCCGGGCACATGACGCCTGAGGCCGCTACGGACCTTTCAGGCGTCGAGCACACCAAGACCTATCTCATCGCCTTCGAGGAAGAACTGGCCAAGGCCAAGGACGCGGCCGCACTGAAGAGCGCCATGGAAGCCCGCTTCCCCGGCCTCGGCATGGGCGTTGCGCTCGACATCGGCTCCAAGGTTGCCACCGGCGAGATGAAGTGGGGCTGAGATGGCCGCCAATCGCGAGCTGATCCGCGCCACTTACGAAGGATACGCTCATGGTCCAGCGAGCGTTGACGCCGGACGCTTGATTACGGTCATCCGCCGAGACGGTTCGTGCGCTTGCTGGCTTCGGCCTTGGCGCGGGCCTCGACCGCCTTCTCGATCTCGCGCTTCAGCTCGTCCTTGATCGCCACCGTCTCGGCCATCAGCGCCTCGACCTTCATGAAATCGAGCACCCGGTATTTCGAGACGGCCGGCCGGATCAGAATGTCGGGCCGGCTCTGGTTCAGCTTGCTGGCGATGATCGACTGCATCATCAGCTGCGTGGCGCCGAACATCAGGTCGACGGAGGTCGGGAATTTGCGGCCCGCCTCGGTCGGCGCGCCGACCACGTCGACGGCGATGATGATGTCGGCGTCGAGCTCGATCAGGTCGAACGGCACGGGATTGTAGATGCCGCCGTCGATCAGCAGCCTGCCGTCGCGCATCACCGGACGGAACACCGCCGGGATCGCCGCCGAAGCGGCCAGCGCCGAATGCAGCTCGCCTTCGTCGAACACGGCGAGCTTGTGGCCATAAAAGTCCGTTGCCGTCACCTTCAGCGGTATCTTCAATTCGGCGAAGGTTTCGGGAATGGCGTCGGGCAGGAACGCCTTGAGGATGCGCTCGACATTGAACTGGCTGACCCGCAAGCCGCCCTGCAACGCTTCGGCAAAAGTGCCGGGCCGCGCCCGCCACATGCGCGTCGCCACTTCGGCGCGGCGGCCGAGGATCGAGCGCGTATAGTCGTGGATGTCCTTGCCGGTCATGCCCGAGGCCATGCCGGCGCCCATGATGGCGCCGATCGACGAGCCGGCGATTGCCGCCGGCCTGATGCCCAGCTCGTCCAGCACCTCGATGACATGGATATGCGCCAGCCCACGCGCCCCGCCGCCGCCAAAGGCGATGCCGAAGCTAGGGCTCATCCCTTGTTGGCCGCGCCGAGCTTCGGCCCGACCACCATGACGGCCGGCTCGGCGGAGAGCAGCTTTTTCGCCACCTCTTTCACCTGGTCCAGCGTCACCGCGTTTATCAGGGCGGCGCGGCGCTGCATGTAGTCGATGCCGAGCTTGCCGAGCTGGATCTCGAGCAGCGTTGAGGCGATCGCGCCCGAGGAATTCAGATTGTTGATGGCATAGGCACCGATCATGTATTTCTTGGTCGCCGCCAGCTCGGCTTCGGTCGGCCCCTCCTCGGCCATGCGCTTGACCACGTCGCGCACCACGGCCAGCGTCTCGGCCGCCCTGTCGGCGCGGGTCGAGGTGGTGATGGACAGCGCCTCGGAATGCTGGTGGTCGACGAGGTCGGAGCTGACGCTGTAGGCCAGGCCGCGCTTCTCGCGCACCTCGTCGAACAGCCGCGAGGTGAAGGTGCCGCCGCCGAGGATCTCGTTCATCAGCACCGCGGCGAAGAAATCCGGCGCATTCCGCTTCACGCCGGGATAGGCGAGTTGCAGCGAGGCCTGCGGCTGGTCGTAAACGACCTCGAGCTGCTGGCCGAGCTTCAGGTCGATGTCGGGAACGGGCGTAAGCGCCTGCTTTTCCGGCAGGCTGCCGAACACCAGGTCGAGCTTCTGCTTCAGCGTCTCGGCGTCGATGGCGCCGACCACCGCGATATGCAAGCCGTCGCGGCCGAAATTCGCCTTGTGGAAGGCGCTGAGATCGGACGGCGTAATCGTCGCGATGCTTTGCCTGGTGCCCTGGTCGGGCCGCGCATAGGGATGCCTGCCGTAGATCGCGTCCAGCCATTTGCGTTGGGCGAGCGTATCGGGATCGCGCTCGTTGGCGATGATGCCGGACAGGATTTGCGAGCGGATGCGGTCGATCGGCACCTGGTCGAAGCGCGGCTGGTTGACCGCCACCCGCAACAGGTCGAAGGCGCCGTCGCGCTGCTCGGCCAGCATGCGCATCGAGCCGTAGATGCCGTCGCGCTGCGCATCGAAGCTCATCTCGGCGCCCACATCGTCAAGCTTGATCTGGAAGGCCTCGCTGTCGAGTTTGCCGGCACCTTCGTCGAACAGGCCGCTCATCAGATTGGCAAGCCCTTCCTTGCCGGGCGGATCCTGCGTCGCGCCGCCATCGAAGACGAAGCGGATGGCGACGATCGGCACCGAATAGTCCTCCACCAGCCAGGCGGTGATGCCCTTCGACGAGGTCACCTTCTGGATGTTCACGGCGGCGCGAGCGGAAAGCGCCGGCAGGAGGAGAAAGAGAAGGGAGAGGAACAGGGTTGCTAGAAGAGCGCCGGCGTGCCAATTGCCAAGGTCGGCGCCGCCCCTCATCGCCCTGCCGGGCACTTCTCCCCGTATAGTGACGGGGAGAAGGGGCTGGCCGCTATCCCGGCGCTCGCTCTGCAAACGCTGAAGATTGGCGAAACCGTCGATGACGGCGCCCCTCTCCCCGTCCCTATACGGGGAGAGGATGCCGGCAGGCAGGTGAGGGGCAGCGCCAACTCTCAAGCTCATCATCAAATCAATTCCCAGCCTGGGTTTCGGGAAGCAAATAACCGGTCGTTGCGTGGTCGAGATTGAGATAGCGGGCAGCGACTTCCTTGACCTGGTCGGCGGTGACCTTGCGGATGCGGTCCGGCCATTGCTGGACGTCCTGGACGTTACCGCCTGTGGCGAGCGTCGAGCCGTAGATGTTGGCCATGTCTTCCTGCTTGTCGCGGGCAAAGATCATCGAGCGTACGAAACGGTCCTTGGATTTTTCCAGCTCGTCGCTGGTGACGCCGTCTTTCGCGATGCGGGCGATCTCGGCGTCGACCGCGGCCTCGATGTCGGCAAGCTTGGCATCGCCGCGCGGCGCGCCGTAGACGGTGAAATTGGTGTCGTCGAGCATGGTGCCCTGGAAGAAGGCGCCGGCCTCGGCGGCGATGCCTTGCCTGACGACAAGCTCCTGGTAGAGCCGGCTGCGGTTGCCGCCGCCGAGGATTTCGGACAGCACGTCGAGCGCTTCGCCTTCGCCGGGCTTTGCCGTGTGATAGGACGGAACCACCCATTGCGTGGTAAAGCTCGGCACGCTGACGCGCCCGTCGGTCAGCGTCACCGTGCGCCTGGTGTTCTGCTCGGGCTCGACGGGTCGGATGCGCGGCGGCAGGTCCGGGCCGCGCGCGATCTTGCCATAGGTCTTTTCGGCCAGCGCCTTGACCGTTTCCGGTTCGACATCGCCGGCCACCACCAGCACGGCGTTATTGGGTGTATAGTATTTGTTGTAGAAGGCCATCGCGTCGGTGCGGTTCAGCTTCTCCATCTCCTGCATCCAGCCGATGACCGGAATGCGATATGGCTGGTTCTGCCACAGCGTGGCGTCGATCTCCTCGTCGAGCACTGCCTGCGGATTGCTATCGATGCGCGAGCGGCGCTCCTCGAGGATGACGTCGCGCTCGGTTTTGATGACGTCGTCGTTGAGGATGAGATTGCGCATGCGGTCGGCCTCGAAGCCCATCATCTCACCGAGCGCCTGCGGCACCACCGTCTCGTGAAAGGCGGTGTAGTCGTAGGAGGTGAAGGCGTTGTCCGAGCCGCCGATGGCGGCGACGGCACGGTCGAGCTCGCCCGCCGCATGGTTGGTGGTCGCCTTGAACATCAGATGCTCGAAGAAATGGGCAATGCCGGACTTGCCCGGCGGCTCGTCGGCGCTGCCGATCTTGTACCAGACCATATGGGTGACGATGGGGGCGCGGTGATCGGGGATGACGACGACCTCCATGCCGTTGTCGAGCAGGAAATCGGTCACGACGCCATCGTCAGGATTGTTATCCGCCAGAGCCGGCGCGGCCATCACCAGAGCCAGTCCCAAGAGCGTTCCGCGCAGCCATTCAGCCTGAAATGTCATAGATGGCTCCGGTTTGTAGTGGGACGATAGGCGGGGTTGCTGGTCGAGGCAAAACGAATTGTTCGTCATTTTGAAGGCGCCATCGTGGAAGCCGAACTCAGGCGGCCTCGATGAACCGGATGACCGTCTCGCCATAGTTGCGCTCGTCGACAACCGAAAAGCCCGGCCCTGCCTCGAACGGCGCCGCCGCCGCTTCCTCGACGACGCAGAGCGCGCCGGGGGCGAGCCAGCCACCGGCCTTGGCCGAGCGCAACGCGCGTTCGCCAAGGCCTTTGCCATAGGGCGGATCGGCGAAGACCAGGCCGAATGCGGCGATGGTGCCCGCCTCGCCCAAGCCCGTCGCGTCGCGGCGGAAAATCTTGGTGCAGCCGGTGAGGCCGAAGGCCTCGACATTGGTGCGGATCAGGCCGCGCCCTTCGGCGGATTCCTCGATGAAGACAGCGTAGGAGGCGCCGCGCGACAGCGCTTCGAGGCCGAGCGCGCCGGTGCCGGCGAACAGGTCGAGCACGCGCGCGCCGTCCAGTCTTTCGGGAAAGCGATGCGCCAGCACGTTGAAGACCGCCTCACGCGTGCGGTCGGTGGTCGGGCGGATGGCAAAGGTGCGGGGCGTCGCCAGCGGACGCCCGCGAAACTCACCGCCGACGATCCGCATTGCTTCCTTTCGGGCCGCCGCGCGGCCGGTCGCCACCGCCATCCGGGCGCTCGCCGCGCGGTTTGCCGAACGGCTTTGCACCGCCGCCTTGCGGCTTGCCGCCGGGCTTGCCGTAAGACGGCTTGAACGATGCCTTGCGCGCCTTGATTTCTGCCGCCTTGGCGGCGTCTGCCTCCGCCCTGCCCTTGCCGATCGGCCGTGCGCCTGGCGCCATCCAGACATTGGCCTTGCGCTGGCCCGGCGGCTCGATCGGCCGCTGCTCGCGTTCGGATTTTTTCCCACCGAAGCCGCCACGAGGCTTGTCGCCACGGGGTTTGTCCCCGAAGTCGCTGCGTTCAGGTCTGGGGCCACGCTCGCCAAAGCTCTTTTTTGGCCCAAAGCTCCTGTCAGGGCTTGTCGACAGCTTGCCGAGCGCTTCGTCGCGGCTGCCCTCGCGCCGCTTGCGGTTCTTGATCAGGCCGCCCTCGCCGATCGGCCGGCGTTCGCCGTCGCGGGTGAATTTCGGCCGCTCGGGCTCCTCCTCGCGCTCACGCCTGACCGGCTTGTTGGAAAACGGCTTGGCGATATCGGCGTCGAAATTGGCGCCGGATTCTTCGACCAGACGCTCGCCGAGTTGGTCGCGCAGCACGCGGCCCTTGATCTCCAGTACATGGCCTTCCGGTAAATCGTCGAGCTGGAACGGCCCGTAGGAAATACGGATCAGCCGCGTCACGTCGAGACCGAGCGCGCCCAGGATGTTCCTGACCTCGCGGTTCTTGCCTTCGCGCAGGCCGAGTGTCAGCCAGGCGTTCGAGCCCTGCTCGCGGTCGAGCGTCGCTTCGATGGCGCCGTAAAAGACACCGTCGACGGCAATGCCTTCGCGCAGGCCGGCAAGCGCGCTTTCCTCGACCTTGCCGTGGACGCGCACGCGGTAGCGTCGCAGCCAGCCGGTCGCCGGCAGTTCGAGCACGCGCGACAGGCCGCCATCATTGGTGAGCAGCAGCAGGCCTTCGGTGTTGATGTCGAGCCGGCCGATGGTCATCAGCCGCGGCAGCCCAGGCGGCAGCACGTCGAAGACGGTCTTGCGGCCTTCGGGATCGCGGTTTGTCGTGACCACGCCGGCCGGCTTGTGGAACAGGAACAGCCTGGTGCGCTCGATCGGCGGGATCTCCATGCCGTCGAGATGGATGATGTCGCCGGGCATGACGTTGAAGGCCGGCGAGGACAACACCTTGCCATTGACCTTGACGCGGCCGGCCGCAATCAGTTCCTCGGCGTCGCGGCGCGAGGCCAGGCCGGCACGCGCCAGCCGCTTGGCAATGCGTTCGCCGGCTTCTTCCGTTGCCTCGACGCGACGCGGGCGCGGCTTGAAGCCGCCTTCCGATGCCGCCTGTGCCCTTTGTGCCCCTTGCGGACGATCGCCAAAATCACGCTTGGGACGGTCGAAACGCCTCTCGCCGCGCTCGCTTTCGGCAGCTGCTGGCCGGTCGCCGCGCGGTGCGTAAGGCTTGCGCGGACCTTCGCGCTTTTCATAAGGCGTGCCCTCCGGACGCGGCCCTTTGCTGAACGGCCTGTCGCCGCCTTTGAAGTCGCGCTTCGGCCGCTCGCCTTCGGCAGCTGACGGCCGGTCGCCGCGCGGCGCATAAGGCTTGCGTGGACCCTCGCGCTGTTCATAAGGCTTGCCTTCCGGACGCGGCCCTTTGCTGAACGGCCTGTCGCCGCCTTTGAAGTCGCGCTTCGGCCGTTCGCCTTCGGCCGCCGCCGGCCGGTCGCCGCGCGGAGCGTAAGGTTTTTTGGCGCCGAAGGGCGGCTTGCCGCCCTTGTCGGGAGCGCCATCGCGACCACGCGGCCCCGCCGGCTTCGGGCCGGCCTTGCGCGGGAATTTCTTGTTTTTGTCGTCCATGTGGCCTTTGCTCGTTTGCGCGGGTAGTAACAGGATCGCGCTCTAGTGGCGAGGAGATAATCGGAATGGGAACCGCGTGAAGCGGCAGGATTTCATGGCGCTGGCGCTGAAAGAAGCCGAAGCCGCCGCCCAGCGTGGCGAAGTGCCGGTTGGCGCGGTCGTCGTCGGCGGCGATACGGTCGTTGCGAGTGCCGGCAACCGCACCCGCGAGTTCGCCGATCCGACCGCCCATGCCGAGATGCTGGCGATCCGCGAGGCCTGCCGCAAGCTTTCCAGCGAGCGGCTCAGCGGCCACGATCTCTATGTGACGCTGGAGCCGTGCGCCATGTGTGCCGGCGCCATCTCCTTCGCCAGGCTGCGCCGGCTTTATTTCGGCGCTGCCGACGAGAAGGGCGGCGCAGTGGTCAACGGAGTTCGCTTCTTCACGTCACCGACCTGCCACCATGTGCCCGACATCTATCCGGGCATGGCCGAGAACGCAGCAGCAGCATTGCTGAAGGACTTTTTTCGCGAGCGACGCGGACCCTGATTTTCTGGTCCGGCAGACGGTCCAAATCCAAGTCAGCCAATCCAGCCAGCCAATCCAGGGCAAGAACGTCTCTGGCGCCGTCAGCCTACCAGGGCAGCCAGTCGAACATGCCGCCGCTCTTACTCTTGGCGGCCGCCTCCCTCTTGAGGCGGCGTTCCTTCTTGTACTCGTCCTCGCCGAGGTCACCCTGCGGCGCGGTGGCGGCGGCAGCGCGGTATTGCACCGGCGGCTCGCTCAGATATCTGCGGGTGGTCGGGTCGCCCTGTTTGCCTTCAGCCCGGCGGCGCATGATTTCCGCGGCGCGGCTCTTGTCCGAATCGGCCGGAGTCCAGGCTGGCGGGTGGCTCGAGCCCGACTGCTTCAGCGCGGCCTTGACCGACGCCGGATCCGTCTGCACGTCATCGATGACCTGCGCCTGGTAGGCCGGGTCGTCCTGATGCAGAGTGGCATCGGCGCGCAGGCGGGCACGGCGCTGCTCCGGCGATTCGGGCCATTCGGCGCTTGCCGTCTCGATGCTTTCCTGCGGCGGCGGCAAGACTTCCTTCTGCCCCGGCCCTGGCTTCACCAGCGTGGGGCGCGGCTTGTAGTCGATACTATCCTTGCGCTTGGGTGCGAAGGAAAAAGCCCCGGTGAGGTCGCCGGCAAGCTGCGCGCCCGCGGTCTTGTCTGTCCCGTAAGTGGGCGAGCCCATGCAGCCGGACAAAGCGAGGCCCGATACGACAAGCGGCGCCAGCAGCGCAACGCGCGCGTAAGTTCTCTCGGTCATGCCAAAAAGTCCCACTGTAGACAGCCTCTCGATTGCCGCCGGCCAAAGAAAGGTCCGGTCCCCATCGCCTATGCTCTTCCGACGGAATTCCGGCGACAATTTGTCGTCCGGAGTTTCACGTGTTTACCTCAACCACTCGTTAAGGGCAACGCGCGGGGGCCGATCGGCCGCCCGCCGTGGCATTTGTGCACCGCCTTAAAGACGGCTCAAAGCCTTCAGCTCATGCAGAACAGCGGCGTCACGGGCCGAAACATCCGGGAATTCCGGATCTGAGCCGACATCGGCGGTGTAGCGCCAGGAGCGCGCGCACTTCACCAGGCCACGGTCCTCCGCCTTCTCGACGACCACGGCGACGCCCTTGACGTCGTCGAGGGTAAAGCTGCCCGCCGACGCCTTGCCGTGCACGATTACCAGATCGCTGGTGATCGCCATCTCGGCCATATCGACATCGGCGATCGCCGCTTCGAGCACGGCATCGTCGAGGGTAACGACCGGCACCGCTTCCAGCGAAGAGCCGATGACCTTCTGCGCGCGGGCAATTTCCAGCGCCCCGGTGACGACACGGCGAACCTGCCGAACCTTGCGCCACTTCTCCGCCAGCGCTTCGTTCCTCCAGTCCGCCGGGATTTCCGGGAACTGGTCGAGATGCACGGAGACCGCATCCGGATGACGGTCGAGCCAAGCCTCTTCCATGGTGAAGGGCAGCATCGGCGCCAGCCATTTCACCAGGCAGTCGAAGAGATGGCGCACCACCTGCACGGAAGCCTTGCGCTTCACGCTGGAAGGCGCTTCGCAGTAAAGCGCGTCTTTGCGGATGTCGAAATAGAAGGCCGACAGCTCTACCACCATGAAGTCGAGCAGCGCGCGGGTGATGCGCTTGAATTCGAACGCGTCGTAGCCCGAGCGTACGACCTCATCGAGTTCAGCGAGCCGGTGCAGCATCAGCCGCTCCAGTTCAGGCATCCTATCCAGCGGCACCTCCTCGCCATCGTCGTGGGCGAGCGTGCCCAGCATCCAGCGGATGGTGTTGCGCAGCTTGCGGTAGGCGTCGATATTGGTCTGCAGCACGTTCTTGCCGAGCCGCTGGTCCTCCCAATAATCGGTCGTCACCACCCACAGCCGCAAGATGTCGGCGCCGGACTGCCTGATGACGTCCTGCGGCACGACGGTGTTGCCGAGCGACTTCGACATTTTCCGCCCCTCCTCATCCATGGTGAAGCCATGGGTGACGACGGTGTCGTAGGGCGCCCTGCCCCTGGTGCCGCAGCTTTCGAGCAGCGAGGAGTGGAACCAGCCGCGATGCTGATCGGAGCCTTCGAGATAGACGTCGGCCGGCCATTTCAGGTCGGGCCGGTCCTCAAGCGTGAAGGCATGCGTCGAGCCTGAATCGAACCAGACATCGAGGATGTCCATAACCTGCTGCCATTTCGAGGCATCGGGATTGCCGAGGAACCGCTCCTTGGCGCCGGCGGCGAACCAGGCGTCGGCGCCTTCTTTCTCGAAGGCGTCCATGATGCGCCGGTTGACTGCCTCGTCGCGCAGCACATTGCCGTCGGCATCGGCAAAGACGGCGATCGGCACGCCCCAGGCGCGCTGGCGCGACAGCACCCAGTCGGGGCGCTCCTCGATCATGGCGCGGATGCGGTTCTGGCCGGCGGCGGGCACGAAGCGGGTATCGTCGATGGCTTTCAGGGCGCGGCTGCGCAGCGTCGTGCCGTCGCCAAGCTCCTTGTCCATATAGACGAACCATTGCGGCGTGTTGCGGAAGATGATCGGCTTCTTCGAGCGCCAGGAATGCGGATAGGAGTGCTTCAGGCGGCCGCGCGCGAACAGCGCGTTGCGCTTGATCAGCTCGTCGATGACAGCCTGGTTGGCGTTGCCCTTCTTGCCATTGTCGTCGATGACGCGCGCCGCTCCACCCTCGCGGTCCTGGCCGAAGCCCGGCGCGTCCTTGGTGAAGAAGCCGGCATCGTCGACGGTGAAGGGGATCGCGGTGTCGATGCCACGCTGGCGAAGATCAGAGGCAGCATCCATCCAGGCGTCGAAGTCTTCGCGGCCATGTCCCGGCGCGGTGTGGACGAAACCGGTGCCGGCATCGTCGGTGACGTGATCGCCGGCGAGCATCGGCACGGGGAAATCGTAGCCGCCACCCAGAGCTTTGAGGGGATGCGAAAGCGTAAGGTTTTCAATCTCTTCGGCGCCAACGCTGCGAAGCCGATTCAGAGTGACCTTGGCCTTCGCGGCAGCGTCGTCCGCAAGCTTCTCGGCAAAGATCAGCTTTTCGCCGGGCTGAGGACCAAAGGCGTTCTCGGCCGCCGTAACCTCGTAGAGACCATAGTTGATGCGCGGCGAGTAGTTGACGGCGCGGTTGCCGGGGATCGTCCACGGCGTCGTCGTCCAGATGACGACGTTGGCATCAAGCAGATCGAGCGACGTCTGCGTCAGCTTGGGATCAAGGGCTGGCTGCCCATCCTTGATGTTGATGACCTGGCGAGCGAGGCTGACGACCGGAAACTTCGCCCAGATCGTGTCCGACTCATAGTCCTGGTATTCGACCTCCGCCTCGGCCAGCGCGGTGCGCTCGACCACACTCCACATCACCGGCTTGGAGCCGCGATAGAGCTGGCCGGACATGGCGAATTTCAGCAGCTCGCCGGCGATGCGCGCCTCGGCATGGAAAGCCATCGTCGTATAGGGATTGTCGAAGTCGCCGACGACGCCGAGCCGCTGGAATTCGGAACCCTGCACCTTGATCCAGTGCGCCGCAAACTCACGGCATTCCTGCCGGAACTCGTTGACCGGCACCTCGTCCTTGTTCTTGCCCTTGGCGCGGTACTGCTCCTCGATCTTCCATTCGATCGGCAGGCCGTGGCAATCCCAGCCTGGTACATAGTTCGAGTCATAGCCGCGCATCTGGAACGAGCGGGTGATGACGTCCTTGAGGATCTTGTTCAGTGCGTGGCCGATATGGATGTTGCCATTGGCGTAGGGCGGGCCGTCGTGCAGCACGTATTTTTCGCGGCCGACTGCGTCTTCGCGCAACTTGCGGTAAAGGTCCATGTCCTGCCAGCGCTTGACCAGCAGCGGTTCCTTTTCCGGCAACCCGGCGCGCATCGGGAAATCCGTCTGCGGCAGGTAGAGCGTTTTGGAATAATCGATCGTCTCGGCGGTCTCAGTATCAGTCATTCGTCTGCCATATGCGTTGCCGGCGGCAAAAGAGCCCGGGCGTTGAACTATCATGATCTGGAAAAAGCGCGAGAGGCCGCGCGCAAGATTCCCGGCGGCTCCGGCGGCGGTCAGACCGCCCGGAACACCGGGCCTGTAATTCGTATCGCAGTCGCGAATGCGCTGATAAAGTGCGTCATGACCGGGCTTTTAAACGAGGCCGGCCCTATTGAAAAGCCCGAACTCTGATGCTTCCTCCTAAGAGCATGTACCAACTGCGGTTTACATTTCACAGTTAGCGCGCCGGAAAGAACGAAATGTGACTCTGACGATTACTGAGTCCGAACGCGCCCTGCGACTTCGTATTTCAACGATGGCGGATCGTGTTTTCGGCAACTATGAAAGGGCGCAGCGCTGGCTGCGCAAGCGAAGTCGGGTGCTCAACGAGGCGCCCATCAATCTCCTACAATCCGAAACAGGTGCGATGCTTGTGGAAGAGGAACCCAACCGCATCGCCTACGGCATAGTCGCCTGAGCCATGCGGCTGCGCGCAGTATGTAACCTGCGACATCACATCGAGAAATCGAAGCGATAGGTCGTAGACACGCCGATCATGAACTGATCCCTGGAGCCGCGCTCCTTGACCAGGCTGGAATCGGCGGCCGGGCCTATCAGGCGGGAATATTCGCCGAACAGACTGGCCGTCATCGGCTCGGTCACCTTCCAGGTCACCGCGCCGCCCAGGCCCGCCGACTTCACCCCGCCGCCGGGATGATATTCGCTAAGTCCCGAGGCCAGGGACTCCTTGGCATCAACGCCGTAATAGGCGTCGAAATAGTCCGATGAGGCGAACGAAACGCGCGGTCCGGCCGAAATCCTGACGTCGGGCGTCACATCGTAAAAGGCGTCGGCGGCGATGTCGGCGACAAAACCGTTATGGGCGCGAATGCCGTGCCGCAATTCGGCGCGGGCACGCAGCCAATCCAAAGGATAGAATTCGAAGAAGCCGCCAGCCTCGCCGCCCCAGCGCACCGGGTCGAGACCCTTCAATTCGTCGGCGTCACCACCGTCGCGGGAAAACAGGAACTTGCCTGTCAGGCCGGCGCGGACGCCGCCATCGTCGATCAATGCCAATGAAATATTGTCGTTGCGCGAGGTGAAGCGCGCCGCGGGACCAGCCTTGCCGAGCGAGATGATCGGCGAGGCACTGAGCAGGTACTTCTTGCCGCCCTCGAAATTCGGAGCAACCATGCCGGTGGCGCCGACCGTCAGGTACCAGTCTCCGGACAGCCAGCCGAAGGTGCCCTCGCCGGCCTTGGCAACGCCGCAGGTGCCGAGCATGAATGCGGCCAAGATCGTCGGGACAGACCGCATCGTTACTCCATACGTCGAACGCATTGGCCGATACAACCAGCCTTGACTGAAGCCATGGCGCCAGTTCGGTAAAATTTGACTTAATATCCGCAACATCGGCAGCGTTGGCCGGCCTGTTCCGCGTTGCAGTCGATTGTTTGGCGCACCAAGATTCCAGATCAAGTGTTTGGAATACGATAGCAGTTGCCTCGGCAGGGGTTACAAACATTCGCGGACAAACATGCCTGCGTCGTGAAGAGCGCGGCGACCGGCGCTCAACCCCGCATTCCAAACCGGCCAAGCGTGAATCATATGCGGCCAAATTTCGAGACGTACTTTGACGTCCGCCGCGCCGGCGGCTTCGGCGAGCCGAGTTGCGTCAGACATCAGCGTCTCGGCCGAACCGGCTTGTATCAGCATTGGGGGAAATCCGCTCAGATCGGCGAACAAAGGCGAGATCAGCGGATCGCGCCGACCAACGCCATTGGGAACATAGGCCGTTGCCAGTTCCTCCAAATACGCCCGGTGGATGATAGGGTCGATTGCGTCCTTGGTTGATAGTGTCGCGCCGGACATCGAAAGGTCCGTCCAGGGCGAAACCAGCCAAAGACATCGCGGCAACGGCTCGCCTGCCGCACGCAATATACTGACCAGGCACATGGTAAGGTTGCCGCCCGCACTGTCTCCGCCAATCACGATGCGGTCCGGCGCGATGCCTTGCCGCCTCAGAAAGCGCCATGCGGTGAGTGCGTCTTCATGTTGCGCAGGGAAAGGATGTTCCGGTGCGCGGCGATAGTCGATCGCGAGGGTGCGCATTCCCATTCCCCGACCTGCCTCGGTCACCATTCGACGATGACTTTTAAGAGAGCCGGAGCAGTAGCCACCACCGTGGAAAAACAGCAGAATCTTGTCCCTGTCGCTCTCAGGCGCCAGCGACCACTCTCCCTCGAGGCCATCGAAAACCACATGCTCGCATCGGATGTCCTCCGCGACTGGCCACACCGAACCGACTTCGTCGAGCCGTGCCCGGCGTTCGTCCCAGCGGACCGTTCGAGGCTTTGAGGTCAACAACCTGCGGACGGCGTTGATCTCCGTCAGATCGAGGTGTTCGTCCGCATCGCTCATTTTGCTTCCCTAGCCTCATCAAGCGTAGAAAACGGCATATAGCAGCAGCACACGTCATCGTATAAAGGGCCAATGCCAGCACTGGGAATTTTCGTTACACTTGCGCCGCGGCGAATACACGGGACGACGGGTCGCCCGTAAACCCGCTTGTTATCTTTTAGCACTGGCTCACCCCCCCATGATCGAATTATTCCATCTGGTATTTGGCCGCTTCGGGTCAAAAACGGAGGTCTAGCGGATCGCTCGGGAGTGTGGCGCTCACAGCCTGCTCGCTGGACGGGCAAGGCGATCGGCGCTACCGTCCGGAACAAAGAAGCTAGGCAACCTTGAGGGAGAAGGGCAATGACCGTGCACAGCGATGCCATGAAAGACGCCATTGGCCAGACGCGGGCGAAATGGGGATGGTTCGTCGCGCTCGGGGTGCTGCTGCTTGTCTTCGGCGGCATCGCCTTCGGCAATCTGTTCATCGCAACCGTCGCCTCGGTCTTTGTCGTGGGCTGGCTGATGCTGATGGCCGGCATTGTCGAAATCATCCATGCCTTCGGCGTGAAGACATGGGGCCGTTTCTTCTATTGGCTGCTCAGCGGCCTCCTCTACGCCGTCGCCGGCTTCTTCGCCTTCGACAATCCGGTCCTCGCCTCGACGGTGCTGACCTTCCTCCTGGCGGTCGCGCTGCTTGCCTCAGGCGTGCTCAGGGCCTGGGTAGGCTACAGCCACCGGCCGCAGCCGGGCTGGGGCTGGGTGGTCGCGGCCGGCATCATCAGCGCACTGGCGGGACTGGTCATCGCCATGGGCTGGCCGGTCAACAGCGTGTGGGTGCTGGGCCTGTTCCTGGCCGTCGACCTGATCTTCCAGGGCTGGAGCTTCATCGCCCTTGGCTTGGCGCTGAAGAGATAAATTCTGGTTGAGCATGATCTTAATCGGAAAACCGGTTCCCACTTTTTGCTTCGCTGACCTTCGGTTCGGGACCATGCTCTAAAAAGCTATGGCCGCGTCCAGCCCGGAAAGCGGCCTGACGCCGGCGAGCAGTGCCTTCGCCTCGGCCTCGTCACGCTTCATCTGGGCGACCAGCGCGTCAAGCCCGTCGAACCTCACCTCCGAGCGCAGGTAGCCGAAGAAGGACACGGCACAAATCTCGCCGTAGAGGTCGCCGGAAAAGTCGAAGACGAAGGTCTCCAGCAATGGCGCGCCATTGTCGTCGACCGTCGGCCGGCGGCCGAAGCTGGCGACGCCATCATGAAGCGAACCGTCGGCGCGGCGGAAGCGGACGGCATAAATCCCTTCCTTGAGGGTGGCTTCCGGCGAAAGCCTCATGTTTGCGGTGGGAAAGCCGAGTGTCCGGCCGAGCTGCTGGCCGCCGATCACCTCCGCCTCGACGGTGAAACGGTAGCCGAGCAAACCGGCGGCCTCGGCCACATTGCCCTCGCACAGCAGCGTGCGTATGCGGCTCGACGACACCACCTCGGCGCTTTCGTCGCGAAACGCATCCACCAGCGTGACGCCGAAGCCGTGGCGCTCGCCGGCAGCCATCAGATAGGCCGGACCGCCCTGGCGGTCCTTGCCGAAATGGAAATCGAAGCCGGTGACGGCGTGGCTTATGCCGAGGTTGCGCTCGAGCACGCCGGTGACGAAAGCCTCCGCCGACAAGGAGGCGAACTCGCGTGTGAACGGCTGCTCGACCAGCGCCGCAAGGCCCAGATGCGACAACAGCCGCGCCTTCATCGGCGGCGGCGTCAGCACGAACAACGGCATGTCCGGCCTAAACACCTTTCGCGGATGCGGTACGAAGGTCAGCACCAGGGCGGGTACGCCGCGACGCTCCGCTTCGGCGCGCGCGCGTTCGAGCACCGCCTGGTGGCCGCGGTGGACGCCGTCGAAATTGCCGATAGCCACCACGCCGCCGCGCAGATGGGCCGGCAGCGGTGCGGTTGCGGAAATGCGTTCGAATATGGCCGTCATGGCTTGAACCTATTGCAGCCTGGGAATCACCGCGACCGGCCTGTAGCCATATTTTTCCAGGAAGGCCGCGAGCCTGGCCGGATCCGGCTGCAGCGTCTCACCGTAATCGCGGGCATGGATACCGCCCGATACGTAGAGCACGTCGAAGCCATTGTCGGCCGCGCCCTTGATGTCGGTCATCATGCCGTCGCCGATGGCCAGAACTTGCGAACGCTCGACCGGGCGGCCGAGAATGACGGCGATCTCCTTCATGGCGACGTCATAGACCGGCGCGTAGGGTTTGCCGGCGATCAGCGTGCGTCCGCCAAGCTGTGCGTATTCGCGGGCCAAAGCGCCTGCGCACCAGATCATGCGTTCGCCGCGCTCGACGACGATGTCGGGATTGGCGCAAATGAAGGGCAGGTTCCTGGCACGCAGCCTCTGCAGAAGATCGGCATAATCCTCCGGCTTCTCCACTTCGTCGTCGAACAGGCCAGTGCAGACCACGCCGGATGCTTCGAACTCCTCGACGAGTTCGATGTCGAGGCCCTCATAGAGCGTGAAATCCCGATCGGCGCCTATATGGAAGATCTTTCGCGGCCCTTCGGCGATCAGGTCGCGGGTAACGTCGCCGGACGTCACGACACGGTCGTAGGCGGCGGGCGGAACGCCGATGGCGCTCATCTGTGCCACCACGTCGGCGCTGCGACGCGGCGAATTGGTGATCAGCACGACAGGTATTTTCGCCGCGCGAGCAGCGATCAGCGCGGCAGCCGCCGCCGGGAAATGCCATTCGCCATTGTGCACCACGCCCCAGACGTCGCACAGGATGGCTGAATAGGCTCCCGACAGGTCTGCGAGCGAACCGATGATGTCGGGCGAATCCGCCATGCCGTTGTCCCTGTACCATGATGCTTGCAAGCGCCGCGACCGACGGTCCGTAGCGGCCGGCCCGGATTAACCGAAGCGCTTCGCTCTGTCACCAGCTTTCGTTGTGCCCGCAAGATTGCCGCCCGGGGACGCCGGCGAGGACGTGATGGCGAAAGCCTTCTTTTTCAGAGCCTTATCGGGCTTTGCCGCGGAGCAGCATTGCCGATTGCGGACGTGTGGTTAACGGGCATTGAAAAACCGTGCCGACCTTGAACGTATTTTAGCAATCGGAAATTTAAAAATGCGTGGCATCGTCCGGAAAAAAAAACGGGGCGGGCGGGAATGCTGAAGGCAATGATCGGAAATTTCCGACGCGACAGACGTGGCAATTACTCCTTAATGACCGCAATCACCATTGTACCGCTGATGGGCGGGTTGGCGCTCAGCGTCGATTACGGGGAGTTGTTGCGCCAGAAGCACGAAACGCTGAATGCCCTTGATGCGGCCGGCCTCGCCGCCGCCCAGCAGATCGTTGCCGGCGCCAGCGACGACGACGTCAAGGCCTACGCCAAGACATTTTTCGAAACCAATCTCGCACGTATCGACCCGGCGAACACAGCGCTGACCGTCACGCTGCCCAACAACAATGCCGGCGGCGGCACCTTGAAGCTCTGCGCCGGCCTCACGGCGACAAGAAGGCAATCGATGCGCTGAAGGCGTGTTCGTCGGATTCGCGCTTCCGCAAGGATGCGGCGGACCCGAGCAAGCCGGCCAAGCTGTTCTGGAATGCGACGGGCGCGACGCTGTCGGACAATTTCAAGGAAATCGCCAACGAATTGTCGAACCTGCGCATCGTCGGCTGAAGGCGATGGGATTGGCGACTAAGGCAGGGGCCCCGGCGCACTGGCGCAAAGGCTCCTGCCCTCATGCCCTTGCGGGTGATGGAAGCATGTGGTGAGTGTCCTCATCCGGAGATGCGCTCTTGCCTGAACCCGCCAACCACCTTGCCTTTGCGCTGGTCTGCCTCGGCATGGTGCTGACGCCCGGCCCGAACATGATCTATCTGATCTCGCGCTCGCTGTCGCAAGGGCCGAAGGCCGGGCTGATCTCGCTGGGCGGCGTGGCGCTCGGTTTTTTGTTCTACGTGCTGTCGGCGGCGTTCGGCATCACCGCGCTGCTGCTCGCCGTGCCCTTCGCCTATGATGTGCTGCGCCTTGCCGGCGCGCTCTATTTGCTGTGGCTCGCCTGGCAAGCGGTGAAGCCCGGCGGGCGCTCGCCCTTCCAGATCCGCGAACTGCCGAAAGACAGACCGCGCAAGCTGTTCGCCATGGGCCTGATGACCAACCTGCTCAACCCAAAGGTGGCAGTGCTCTATCTGTCGCTGCTGCCGCAATTCATCAGCCCCGGCAAGGGCCACGTGCTGTCGCAGCTTCTGGTGCTCGGTGCCACGCAGGTCGCGATCAGCCTGACCGTCAACGCCATCATCGCGATGACGGCCGGCTCGATCGCCATCTTCCTCGCCGGGCGGCCGCTATGGCTGGTGATCCAGCGCTGGATGATGGGCACGGTGCTGACCGCGCTGGCCGTCAAGATGGCAACCGACGCGCAACGCTGATCGGTCCTACATCGGCCGCCTGACCTGCTGTGCCCGCTCCGGTTCGACCACCCTGCGGTAGAGATGCCAGGTCGCGTGGCCAAGGATGGGCATGACGACGGCAAGCCCGGCAAATAGCGGGATCGAGCCGATGACCAGGAGCACGGCGACCATCAGGCCCCACAGCGCCATCTGCAGCGGGTTTGTCATAACTGCCCTTGCCGACGTCTCGACTGCCGAGACCGCGCCGACATCGCGGTCGAGCAGCAGCGGAAAGGCGACGACAGTCGTCGCCAGCACGATCGCGGCGAAGGCGAACCCGGCCAGGTTGCCGAGCAGGATCAGCGTCCAGCCCTTGCTGGTCGTCAGCACCTCGCGAATAAAGCCGACGATAGAGGCCGGAGGCTGATTGCCGTACAGGCTGGTGTAGATCGATTGCGCAGTGAACAGCCAGAGCAGGAACAGTACCACCAGCATGATACCGATGACTGCAATCGCGGGCAGCGCCGGCGAGTGGCGCACGTCGAGCGCATGCCACCAGGATGTATCCATGCCGAACTCGCGCCGGCGGCTGATTTCGTAAAGGCCGATAGCGGCGAACGGACCGACCAAAGCGAAGCCGGACATCAGCGGATAGATGAGTTGGATGGCGTTCGAGCCCGACGTCCACTGCGTCAGGATCAGGCCGACCACCGGATAGATCAGGCACAGGAACACGTAGTGCGACGGCTTGGCCCAGAAATCCTCTACGCCGAGACGGAGCGCATCGAGCAGATCCTCGGTGCTGATGCGGCGCACCGTGGGCTGTACATGCATTCCACGTGCGTCCGCCATGACATGAAAGCCGGCCATAACCTTTCTCCCGTGGGTCGGGGCGGCCGCCGCCAGGATGGCCGCCCGTAGCTGCCACTTCTCGTATAAGCACTATGGTAGTCGATTTAGGGGTGATTGTCGCCAAGTCGATGGTCACGATGGTAAATCCCGGTTATAGATTTCCGACGCCACCATCGACGAGCAGTTCCGTGCCAACGACGAAGCTCGACTCATCCGATGCTAGAAACACCGCCGCCTTGGCGAGTTCCCAAGGTTTGCCCATCCGGCCGATCGGCACTAGCGCGCGTATCTGATCGCCAAGCGCCTTCTCGTCCGCTTCGGGCAGACCCAGCTTGCCCAAGGCCGGCGTCTCGGTCGGCCCGGGGCTGAGGCCATTGACGCGAATACCGCGCTCGATCATCTCACCCGAGAGGGTGCGCGCCAACGACAGGAGGCCAGCCTTGCTGGCGGCGTAGGCGCTACTCTGGGGCAGGCCGATATGGGCACTGACCGAACCGCACAGGATGATCGATGACGGGTTGGAGAACATCGGCAACAGGGCTTGGATCAAAAAGAACGGCCCCTTGAGATTGGTCTGCATCAGACGGTCATAGACCACCTCGTCCCAATCCTGCAGGGGCTGATGCATCACATCACCGGCGTTGATGTTCAGTATGTCGAGCCGAGGCCAGCACTGCGCGAGTTCGGCGGCAAGCGCACGCTGATCGGCGAGGTTGCCGGCATCATTCCTGATCACCTGCGCCAATCCGCCCAGCTCGCGCTGCGCAGCTTCCAGCCCGGACGGGCTCCTGCCAGTGATTGCCACCGTCGCACCCTCGGCCAGGAACTGGCGCGCGGTTTCGAGACCGATGCCACTGGTTGCCCCGGTAATGAGGGCATATTTGCCTTTCAAGCGACCCATGATTTGGCGACCCATGATTTGCCTTCCCAAAGACGATGAGAATGGCATTGTCGACACGATAGTATGCTTTGTATAGTAGGCACCGAATGGGTACTAAAGGAAATAATTTCATGGCGCAGGCAAAAGCCATCGAGGTAACGCCAGTCGAAGGCGGAAATGGCACGACCGATCGTTGCCCGATGATCGATTTCGTCAATCTGGTTTCGGGAAAATGGGCCATTCCCATTCTTTATCGCCTGATCGTCACCGGTTGTCCGATCCGCTTCGGCGAGCTCCAGAGGGCCGTCGCACCGATTACGCAAAAGGAGCTCACGCGGCAGCTGCGCCTGTTCGAACATCGCGGTCTGGTCTATCGGAGGGTCTATGCCGAGATGCCGCCGCGCGTGGAGTATGAGGTAACGCCGCTGGGTAGAACCTTGCGTGGCACGCTGGATTCGCTGGCCGACTGGATGCGTGTCAACGCATCCCACCTGATCACCTGACTAATCGGGCACAGATTGTTTGCCCTGCCCGGCCAAAGCCACGGGCGGTCACCGCGCGGCACCACACTTTGGCGCCGCGCGGCTGAGATGCGTGACAAAAGCTAGGCAGCGAAACGATCGATCACTTCGGCCAGCGGGACATGGCCAAGACAGGCACCCGAACCCGCCGGCTTTTCGCCACCCTCGATGGCCTGTGCGTATCGCACGGCCGGATCGGTTTCGATGCGGCGGCGGAGCGCCGCCAGTTTGGGATAAGCGGCGCCGTCGACCGCCTGGTGGAACTCCGCCCAGCGCGCCACGCCGATCAGCGTGGTATCGGCAAGCGTCAGCCGGCCGCCGACCAGGAAATCCGTGTCGAGGATCATCGCCTCGAGCTGGTCATGGCGGTTGGTAACGACCTTGCGGCCGAAATCACGCAAGGTCGCCAGCAGCACCGGTTCCGCCGATTCCATTTCATATGCGGCCCAGAGCGGGGTGAAGGCGGCGGTGAAACCGGTGTTCACGAAAGCCATTAGCTGGTGCATCCGGTCGGCCTCCGGCGAGCGAGGCTCAAAGCTGATACGGCGTTGCGTATCGCGGGCTTCGAGCCAGGCGGCAATCGCCATGGTCTCGGTGAGCACCCTGCCTTCGTCGGTGATCAACACCGGCGTTTCCTGGCGGCCGTTGATACTGGCATAGGCGTCGTTCTTCATCTCAGCGAGCATGTCGACACGACACAGGCGGTAGGGCTGTCCGAGGCGTTCAAAAGCAGCGACAAGCCCCATCGAACTTCCCAGCGGGAAGCCGTAAAGGAGAATAGGTTCCATTTCTTTCTCTCTTCCATGTTAGGGGTCACGCTGCGCAGCGAAACTTGACCCTAAACGCTGGTCGCCCCATGTAAATTACGCACTATTCTGTAACCAGGTCCCGCCATGAAAGATGTCGTCTCACGCTGCCCGATCGAGGAGACCATGCGTGTGCTCAGCGGTCGCTGGCCCACCTTGCTGCTCTATTATCTCAAGGACGGTACCAAGCGCTTCAGCGACCTGAGGCGTGACAATCCGACAGTGTCGCACCGCATCCTGGCGCTCGAACTACGCAAGCTGGAGGAAGCCGGGATCGTGCGGCGAACAGCGCATGCCGGCTATCCGCTACACGTGGATTACGACCTGACGGAGCCCGGTCTCAAGCTTGTGCCGCTCATCGACGCCCTGGGCGATTGGTGGGAAGAGACCGAGGACGATCGGGCCAGCCGGGCTATATCGCCGGAAACCAAACTCGTGGCGGCGGAATAGCCGACCGGCGATCACCGCGCCGCCAAGAACTGCCGGCGAGAGCCAGCGCTCCAAGCCGTTCATACATTAGATCCCGCAAGACCAAGGCGACCGGCTATGAGGCGCGCCATTGTGGCCGGCCAAACCGGACAACGCACGGGCCATCCAGCACCAACTCCTGTAGCATAGCTCGCCAATCCCGATCACCTGACCCGCCGTTCGATCTCATTGCCCGATCAGATCGGCTTGACTATGCTGGATGGCTGTCGCTTTCGATTCTGACGTGAATGAAGAGCCTACTTATCCTCTTGAAGTTTCTCCTGAGACTTTGCCATTTGATCGTCCCCAAGTTCCATATTGTGCATCGTTGCAATCAACCATTCATCATGATCCCGCGTCGCCACTAAGCTGATTAATCCGCGCCGACGCGGCCATTCGTTTCCCATCGGATCGAGCGCGCCAGTCATGGACCACCGCAGGTCGAGCGTGGCAACATCAGGGCGAACAAGCTTGTTCCGCACGCTTTCGGCGGATAGATGGCTGTGCTTGAACATCTTCTCAAAAATTGGGGCATGGAACTGCTCGATCTTGTCACGTCCAGTCGCCTGCATACCGAAGACGTTTGTAAACTCGGCATCTGCCGCGAATACGGCGGCAAAGGCGCGAGCATCGTGACGATTCCAAGCTTCGATCAGCCTGTGCGCGACACTTTCCACCCCTTCAGTTCGGACGTTGCCCGTAGCCATGCTGATCTCCTGTCATATAGTTCTGTTGCCATACTATATGGGCACCATATAAGTTTGGAAAGATGGATAATCAGCCATACACGCAGTCTCTGCTTCTCTATGCTTATCAATCGTCGGCGAGCGCTTTGGTCCAGGTTCTCCGGGAGAGCGGCCATTCGGCAATCAAGCCCAAACACGGCGCTGTATTCGCCAACATCGACGCGGAAGGAACCCGACCCAGCGTCCTCGCAGAGCGTGCTGGCATTGGCAAAGCATCGATGGGTGAGTTGATCGATGAACTGGAGCGCCTCGGTTATGTTCGGCGTTCGCATGATCCGAACGACCGACGGGCCAAACTAATCGTTGCAACTGATGCGGCGCTTGCGGTGATCCGGACCGTCCACGATTTCAATCAGCGTCTCGAAGACCAATACCGAAGGCTGCTTGGTGCTCAGGCGTACGAATCGCTCCGGTCGTCATTGCAAGCGATATCCCCCAGAGAAAATTTGCAACCGAGGATACCTCCCCAGCGCTAGTGAAGCCGCAAAGGTGGGGAAAAAGAAGCTCTCTGTCCGTGAAGGCCTGACTGGGTATCGAGCTCCTGGGAGTATCGAGCCCGAACAGCCGTCTGGGCGAATGCTGCCATCCGAGCAGGCCTGTTTCGATTGAGCGGTGAAATCAATCCGACAAAGTGTCATCGCGTCGAAACCATTCATCACGCATTTTCACCGCCCTGCCCGGCAAAAGCCATCATCGCGGTTATGTCAGGCGGGCATGACCGTTACGAAAATCGAAAATTATGAGGCCCAACCAAGCCTAAGCAGGCGCGTGCTGCTCAGAGCTGCCGGCCTTGGCGCCCTTGCCGGGCTCACCGCCTGCGCAACCGCCGTGCTGCCAATCGGCGATAGCGCCGGCGTCTCTGCTTCCGCCGCCGGCACCCTGGCCGGCATCCGCGCTTCGGCGGGTCTGGGGCCGCTCGCCCCCGATGCCCGGCTCGAGCAGGCGGCGCTCCAGCAGGCCGGATACATGGCGCGCGGCGGCCGAATGAACCACACCACCGGCTGGGGCAGGGACTTTGCCTCGCGCGTCAAAGACAATGGCATTGCCGGCGCTGCCGCCGAAAATATTGCCGAAGGCCGCTTCGACCAGCAGAAGCTGTTCGATATCTGGGTGCATTCGCCAGGCCACCGCCGCAACATGCTCGACCCGCGCTTCACCCGCTTCGGCCTCGCCTATGTGCGCGACGGCCGCGACAGCACGCTTCGCTACTGGTGCCTTGTGCTCGGCAGATAACTTCCACCATTTGGACGGCGGAAGCCTGCTGGCGACCGATCCGTCAGTCTTTGCGGCCGCCGCCGAGCAATTCCTCGATGTCCTGCGCACAAACCGGCCTGCTGAAATGGTAGCCCTGCATTTCGTCGCAATTGTTCCTGCGCAGGAAAGCCACCTGATCATCTGTCTCAACGCCCTCGGCGATGACCCTCAGGTTGAGATTTTGCCCCAATGAAATCACCGCGCTGGCCACAGCCTGATCGTTCTCGTCGGCGGCGAGATCCTTGATGAAGGACTTGTCGATCTTCAGCCGCGCCACGGGAAAGGTCTTGAGTGCGCTGAGGCTGGAATAGCCGGTGCCGAAATCATCGATCGAGATCTGGACACCCAGGCTTTGCAGGGCGTTCATGGTGGCGACCGCCAGCTCGATATCCTGCATGATAAGGCTCTCGGTCACCTCGAGCTCGAGATACCTGGCCTCCAGGCCGCTGTCCTTCAGCGCGCTGACGATGCGATCGATCAGGTTGCGCTCCCTGAATTGCCGCGCCGACACATTCACGCAAACGGTCAAGGGCGGCAGTCCTGCGTCTTGCCAGGCTTTGTTCTGCCGGCACGCCTCATGCAGAACCCAGTCGCCGATCGGTACGATCAGACCTGTCTCCTCGGCGGTCGGGATGAACATCGTCGGCATTACCGTGCCAAGCGTTGGGTGGTTCCAGCGTATCAGCGCCTCGACCGCAAAAACCCGACCTGACCGAAGGTCCACCTGCGGTTGGTAGAGCAGCGTGAATTCCGAACGCGCCAAGGCGTTTCGCAACTCTTCCTGAAGCACGAATTTTTCATGCGCCCTGGTGTTGAACTCCGGAGCGTAAAACTGGAAATTATCGCGGCCGAATTCCTTGGCGCGATACATGGCCGCGTCGGCATTTGCCAGCAGCGTGTCGGGATCCGTCCCATCCTTGGGATAGTTGGCAATGCCGATGCTGGCCGTCGCCCGCACAAGATGCGCTCCGAGCTGAACCGGTTCGGCGAGTGCAGCCCTGAGCTTTTGCAAGGTCTCAGAAACGAGATCGACGTTCGCCGGCTGGTCGAAAAGCACGACGACGAATTCGTCGCCGCCAAGCCGCACGACGGTATCGGTCGCCCGGACGCAGTCGACCATGCGACTTGCGACGGTCTTCAGAAGCTCGTCGCCGGCATTGTGGCCGAGCGTGTCGTTGACGAATTTGAAATTGTCCAGATCGATGAACACCACTGTCACCCAGCGATCGTATCGCTGGGCGTACAAGAGCGCCTGTGAAAGCCGGTCCTCCAACAAGGCGCGATTGGGAAGCCCGGTCAGCACGTCATGATTGGCCATGAAGTGGATCCGGTCTTCGGCCTGTTTGCGTTCGATGGCGATCCCGGCGATGCGCGTGGTGAAATCGATGAGGCGAGTCTCGGCCTCGGTCGGTTCGCGCACCGTCATAGAATACATCGCAAAAACGCCGAGCACGGCGCCCTGATGCGACAGGATCGGCGTCGACCAGCATGAACGCAAACCGTGTGGCCGCGCGAGTTCGCGATAGTCCTGCCAAAGCGGATCCTGCATGATGTCAGCGACAATCACCGGCTCGCGCCGATAGACTGCGGTACCGCAAGACCCTGCCCTTGGGCCTACCGCGGCGCCGTCGACGGCGTCGGTGTAGTCTCTCGCCAGGCTCGGCGCGGCGGCGTGGCGCAAGTGGCTGCCATCCTTGTCGAGCAGCAAGACCGAACCGAATATCCCCGCCAGTTGGGACTCGACCAGACGCATGAGCCGCTCGAGCACGTCTTCGAGGGGAGCGCTCTTTGCGATCATCTCGAGGATATGCGCCTGCCCGTCGCGAAGGATTTCGGCCTGCTTGCGCGCAGTGATGTCGCGGGCAATGCCGACGAGGCCGAAAATGTTGTTCTGAACGTTGCGCAACGGCAGTTTCGTAGACAGGAACCATTTGCCGGTGCCTGACGCATCGACGACGAACTCCTCCTCGTCGATCATCGGTTGTCCGTCGCGCATCAGTTGCTGCTCTATGAGGCGAAATTTCTGCGCAAGATCCGGCGCGTGAAGGTCGAAGTCGCTCAGACCGATCATGTCGCTCGTGCTGTCTCGACCGCTGTCGGACGCAATGGCTCGGTTGGCGACGACGAAGCGGCTTTCGGTGTCCTTCACCCACATGTAGTCAGGCACCAGGTCGATCAGCGTCTGCAAGGAGATACGCTCGTCGACGACCAAGCGGTTGGCGCTGAGCTCGCTGATGTCCTCATGCGTGGCCACCCAGCCGCCGTCAGGCATCGGCTGATGGCAGACCTGAATTGTCCGGCCATCGGCGAGCTCGGCTGTCCAGTTCCCCGAAGCCGTGCCCGAATTGACTGCCCGGGCCAACGCCAGATAAGCGTCCGCATTCATTGCCGAGGTTCCGACAGCGACGCGCCGCTCGACGATTTCGCGCAGCGCCGCACCCGGCTGCAATTGCTCCGGTGCAAGGCGATAGATTTCCGCATAGCGTCGATTGCACAGGATCAGCCGTTCATCGGCATCAAAGAAACAGATGCCTTGCGAGATGTTCTCTATCGCGGTCTGGAACCGCAGTGCCTGGTCCTGAAGTGCCGCAATCGTGGCGCGAAGCTCGCGCTCGAGGGCCTCATATGAGGCAGTCGCCAGTTGTGCCAGCGTCGTCAAATTTGCGGATTCGGGCGCGCCGGCGGTTTGCCTGGATGACTTCGTGGCCAAACACAATTCCTCCCGCTGATGCTTGAGGCAAGCAAAGGAGGCTCGCCTTCAACCCAAAAGCGACTGCATATTGGTCCGGATATACTAATGGCAGGTGAACCTGGCTCAACGCCGACGCTACCGGCACAGGCAACGGAAGCCGTGAGCCGGTCGCGGTGCCGGAGCCGTGAGAACTTAGTCCATATGCGCGGCAGGCGCCCCACCGGCGGGCGGCGCCGCCTTTGGCTTGCGCAGCAGGAAAACAAAGGGGACAGCAAGCAGCGTCATCATCATCAACAGCTTGAAGTCATTGACGTAGGAGATCATCATCGCCTGGATATTGACCATGCGATCCATCAGCGACAGCGCCGTCGGATCGCCGCCCGCCGCTGCCGGCGATGCCGCCCAGAGGTTGGGGTTGAACGGATTGATATAGGCCGAGAGCTCGGCGTGGTTGATCTGCGTGTTGCGTACCAGCAGAACCGTCACCACCGATACGCCGATCGACGAGCCAAGATTGCGCACCAGGCTGAACAGCGCCGTTGCATCGGTGCGGAAACGTGCGTCGAGCGTGGCGAAAGCCACGGTGGACAGCGGCACGAACACCATTCCCATTCCAAGGCCCTGGATGACGCCGGAACTGAGGATAAGCCAGTTGTCCATCTGCGGCGAAAAGCTCGACATCGTGTAGAGCGATTGCGCGGTCAGCAGGAAGCCAATGACGACGAGGATCCTGGCATCGATCCTGTGCATGATCCGCCCGACGAACAGCATCGCGATCATCGTGCCGACACCGCGCGGCCCCAGGACGACGCCGATGGTGAGGGTCGGATAGCCGAAGATGGTCGACAGCATTGGCGGCAGCAGCGACATGCTCGCCAGGATGAGCACGCCCATGACAAAGATGAACGCCAGCCCGGTGACGAAATTGCGGTCGAGGAAGATCTTGGGGTCGATAAAGGGGTGCTCCGCCGTCAACGTATGTATGGTGAATACCCAGAAGCCGGTGATGGAAAGACCAAGCTCGATCCATATCTCGATCGAGGAAAACCAGTCGACCTCGCCGCCGCGATCGAGCATCAGCTGCAGCGCGCCGACACCGAGCGAGAGCATGGTGAAGCCGAAGAAATCGAAGCTGCGCACGCGACGGGCGACGCTGGGAAGATATGCGGCCATGCCAAGGAAGGCGATGATGCCGACCGGCAGGTTGATGAAGAACACCCAGCGCCAATTGAAATTCTCGGTCAGCCAGCCACCCAGCGTCGGGCCAAGGATTGGTCCCAGCATGATGCCGGCGCCCCAGATGGCCATGGCCTGGCCGTGGCGTTCCCTAGGGTTGATGTCGAGCAGGAAGGTCTGTGACAGCGGCACGATGGCCGCGCCGAACACGCCTTGCATGAGCCGGAACAAAACGATGGTCTCAAGGCTCCAGGCGATGCCGCACAGCATTGAAAAGACGGTGAAACCGACCACGGCCGTCAGGAACAGCTCCTTGCGGCCGAAGCGGTCGGCAAGCCAGCCGGTCACCGGCGTCATGATCGCCGCGGCAACGATGTAGGAGGTCAGCACCCAGTTGATGTTGTCGGGGGAGGCGCCGAGATCGCCGGTCATGGTCGGCAGCGCAACGTTGGCGATC
The DNA here is from genome assembly GCF_040318155.1 of Mesorhizobium sp. M1307. Taxonomy (NCBI): domain Bacteria; kingdom Pseudomonadati; phylum Pseudomonadota; class Alphaproteobacteria; order Hyphomicrobiales; family Phyllobacteriaceae; genus Mesorhizobium; species Mesorhizobium sp. M1307. Next base: position 124,128 of record NZ_JAMYLR010000014.1, read on the forward strand.
GTCGTGTCGAGCGCCTGCATGATCGTCGCAAGCATGAGCGCAACTGTGATCAGGCCGCGGTGCGGTACTTCGCGAAAGGGTTCTGGGCTGCTCATGAGCTAAAACTTCCAGCAGGTAACAAAAACGTGTACATTAGGTTTCCGGACGGCGAGGCCCTCGCTGTAGAGAGACCCTCATCGCGGTGGGACGCGAGCATCGATGTGGGGGTTACATCGACTGAGCGTCTCGACAAAGCGGGCGCCTGCCGCCCGGAAGGACCGAAGATCCTGCGCGGCGTTGTCTGCTCAGGCAGGCTACAGCGCAGCCCGTCCACGCATTCAACTTTTCCTGCGCCTCCCTCGGACCAATCCTGCATCCATCTCGCTGTTTGCTATGCGGCCGCTACCAGGCCTCTTTACCTCGCCTCGCCTGCCGTGGCGCGGCGGAAAATGTTCGGCAGCCCGCGGGAAACGCCGGTGTCCACCGTGACCGTCGCGCTCATGCCGGTGCGCAGCGCCGTCTTGGCGTCGGCATCGGCCAATTCCAGGCGGACCGGAATGCGCTGCGTGACCTTGACCCAGTTGCCGGTGGCGTTCTGCGCGGGCAGCAGCGAGAACTCGGCCCCGGTGCCGGCGCCGATCGCCTTGACGGTGGCTTCGAACGTCTTGCCCGGATAGGTATCGACCACGATTTCGGCCTTCTGGCCCGGCTTCATGTTGGTGAGCTGGGTTTCCTTGAAATTGGCGTCGACCCAGGTGTCGCCGGTCTCGACCAGCGAAAACAGCGGCGTGCCCGAACCGACATACTGGCCGACCTTGAACGAAGCGGCCTGGCTGATGATGCCGTCGGCAGGTGCCTTGACCGTGGTCTGGACCAGATCGTAGGCCGCCTTGTCGCGTGCGGCGAGCGCCGCCATTACCGTTGGATGCTTGTCGGTCTCGATGTCGGGACTGCCGCCAAGTGCCGCCTTGGCGCTGACGATCCCTTGCTGGGCCACGGCCAGCTGCTGCTTCGCCTTGTCGAGGTCGTTCTTGGCTTCGTCCAGAGACGACTTGGCGTTGATGCCCTTGCGGGCAAGGTCGGCGGCGCGGTCATATTGCGACTGCGCGTACTGGACCTGGCTTTCGTCGGACTTCTCCTGCGCCAGCGCCTGGCTGTAGGCCGCACGCAGCTGCTCGACATTGAGCCGTGCGCCGGCCACCGCCGCGTCGGCCTGAGCCAATGCGATCCGGTAGGGCTCGGGATCGATAGCGAACAACACGCCGCCCTGCTTGACAGACTGGTTGTCGAAAATGTCGACCTGAACGATGCGGCCCGCCGTATCGGCGGCTATCGACACCTTGGCCTGCTGCAGATTGGCGTTCTCGGTCTCCTGATAGCGGCCGCCGGTCACCCAGACATAGCTGCCGCCGGCGATCAACGCAGCGGGCAGCACAAACATCAAAAGGAAACGGCCGGCACGGCGCTTCTTCTTCAGCGCCACCGGCGCCGGAGCTATTTGCGGAGCGACTGTTACCGGAGCTGCCGCCGGCTTCGCGGGAGCTTCCATCTCCAGCTTGGCCGCATTCTCATCTAGTTTGGCTACCGCGTTCATGCTGCTGCGCCTTCCGTATTCTTCACTTTTTCCGAGGGCGGCGTCTCACCATCTGCAAGATTCTGCACCATTGTCTCCAGCGCCCTGACCAGGACGCGGCGATCTTCCGGCGAAACGCCAACGAGCGATTCCTCATAAACCTCGCCGGCAAGGCTCTTGACATGGGTGTAGGCCGCGTCCGCCTTGGCGGTCGGGAAAATCATGCGCACTCGTCTGTCGGTTGCGTCGGGACGGCGCTCGATCCAGCCGCCCTCCTCCATGCGATCGACAAGACGCGAGACGCTGATCGGCTCGATTTCGAGAAGCTCGGCAAGCCGCGCCTGCGCGACACCCGCCTCCTTGGCGACACGTACCAGAAGCCGCCATTGCGCCGAAGAAAGGCCGAAACCACTGGCGCGCGCCTCGAAGCGCTTGCGCATCAGGCGCTGCACGTCGTGGATCAAAAAGCCCAATCTGTCGATGCCGTCGGAAACCATGAGCGACATATATAATAAGCGTGCTCATAATTCAAGGAGCCGGATTGTGCCAGAAGCCGGCGAGTGTGCATGGCAGTCGGTGCAGGGCGATCGTGGTTAGCAATTTATTACGCCGGGCGCTTGTGACGAGCATGCAGAAGATCGGCGTTCAGATGCTCAGACTATCGATCTCATCCAGGCGGAAAACGCTTCGATATGCGCTTGTCGGGGGTGATTGGCTACGCAGGCAAGGTAAAAGCCATAGCCTGGCAGACAGAGATCATGTGCCTTGACTAGCCTGCCAGCCTCGAGTTCGCCACTGACGACCACATCGCTGCAGATAGCGATACCTTGGCCTGCCGCTACCGCGTCAATCGCGTGCAGCTCTTCGCGGAAGCTTAGGTCCCATGCCTGGTTGGCATTGGGGATGCTGGGATCGATCGAGCGTGCGATCGTCAGCCATCGTTGCCAAGTCGGCGCTTCCGGGTCGCGGTTCGTCCAATTGAAATGGATGAGCGGGTATTGCAGCAGATCGGCGGCGCGCTCGATCTGTCGGTCGCCTCCTGCGAACAGCTCCGGGCTGCATACCGGAAAGAATGCGTCCCGAAAAATTTCCTGCGCGGGAACATCCCGCGGCATCCTGCGCGCATAGCGGATCGCGACGTCGGCGTCACCGGCTCGCAGGTCCAGAACGGCGTCTGTCCCGATGATCTCCAGTGGAATGTTCGGATGCTGTTCGCGCCACTTCGACAGGCGCGGAACCAGCCATCGGCTGGCAAATGCATTTGGGCTCGTCACGCGCAACGGGCGTTGGCCAACTCCGGCCGAGGCTGATGCTATTGCCGCAGCGAAAGCGTCGAAGCCGCTGCAAATTACCGGGAATAGCCGTTCGCCCACGCCTGTGAGCACGAGCGGTCGTGGGCGCCGCCGGAACAGCAGTTGCCCACAGACCTCCTCCAGCAATCGAATCTGGTGGCTGATGGCCGTTGGCGTCACTCCGAGTTCCGTCGCGGCCTTCCTGAAGCTCATCAGCCTGGCAGCGGCTTCGAAGGCGCGAAGCGACCCGAGCGGCGGAAGTTTTCTCATCCAGGCAGTTTAGATGAATTTAGCTCATCCAGCGACTGAGATATTCGATTTTGCAGCGAATGGCGCCGCATGAGATATTTATGATCCGGTGAACGACAGCGGCCTGTCCGACCGTGCTGGATCACGAAGGGTATCCCTCGATGAGCATGTTCAAGCTTATAGACGGTTCCGAGCCGACGTTGCAGGCGCCAGATATCGCCCGGCTCAGGCAGGCGATTCGCGGCGATCTGATCCTTGCGGACGATCCTGGCTATGACCAGGCGCGCAGAGTTTGGAATGGCATGGTCGATAAGAGGCCGGCGGCTGTCTTCTATTGCGCCGAATCCAGCGATGTCGTCACGGCCGTCAACTTCGCCCGATCGCAAGGCTTCCTCGTCGCCGTCCGCGGCGGTGGTCATAACGTCGCCGGCAGTTCGGTATGCGACGGCGGCTTGGTGATCGATGTGTCACGCATGAAGCGGATCGAAGTCGACCCGATCCGCCGTGTCGCGCGCGCCGAAGCCGGCCTGAACCTGGGCGAGTTCGACGCAGCCACACAGGTCCATGGTCTTGCGACGACCATGGGTGTCAACGCGGATACCGGCATAGCCGGACTGACACTCGGCGGCGGGTTCGGCAAGCTTGGCCGCAAACATGGACTGAGCTGCGACAACCTTGTCGCTGTCGAAATCGTGACGGCGGACGGCCGGTTGCTCACGGCAAACGCGGCCGAAAATGCAGATTTGTTCTGGGGCATTCGGGGCGGCGGCGGCAATTTCGGAATAGTCACCACCTTCGAATACAAGCTCCATCCCGTGGGTCCGCTCCTCATCGCGGGATCGATGCTATACCGCTACGCAGAGGCACGCGAAGCGATGCGGTTCTATCGTGCGTTCTCGAGCGGCGCCCCGGATGAGCTGAGCCTGGATGCAGCACTTGTGACGGCGCCCTCGGGCGAACGCTTCTTCAGCATATCGGCGTGCTACATCGGCCCACTCGACGAAGGCCAGCAAATCATTCAACCTCTGAGAGAGTATGGCACGCCAGTTGAGCGCCGGATTGCTCCTGTCCCCTATCTTCAAATCCAATCGGCCGGGGACAGCCTCTTTCCGCGCGGGCGGCGCTACTACTGGAAGGCGCAGTTCATGCGCGAAATCACAGATCAGGCGATCGATACCATGCTTGCGGCTTACATGACTGCACCCAGCGAATCGCTTCTAGTCCTGCAGCAGGTTGGCGGCGCCATCTCGCGAGTACCGATGGACGGAACGCCCTACGCCAACAGAGATGCACTTTACGATTGCTTCCCGATATCGATCTGGGACAATCCGTCTGACGACGAAACGCACATCCGATGGGCGCGCGACCTGTGGGATGCAATGAGACCGTTCTCGACCGGCGGCGTCTATGCGAATAATCTCGGCGAAGAAGGCACTGATCGGGTTCTGGCAGCTTACGGCGAGAATTATCCGAGGTTGGCCGCACTAAAGAACAAGTATGATCCCACCAATTTCTTTCGCTTGAACCAAAACACTAAGCCTGCGACCTGAGCGACCGCCCCAGGCCGATGCTCGAAATTCTGCGGCGCTGCTACAGCTCCAAATTCCAGTTCTGGCCGACCAGATCCTTGCCGAAGGAATGGTGGCGCTCCTCGTTGGTCAATTTAAAGCCCGCAGCCTCATAGATGTGGCGGGCGGCGGCGAGCACGTCGTTGGTCCACAGCGTCAGTGTCGTGTAACCCGTGGCGCGGCAAAAGCCGATACATTCCTCGACCAGCCGCTTGCCGATGCCGAGGCCGCGCGCCGACGGCTCGACATAGAGTAGGCGCAACTTCGCCACCGCGTCCGACTGGCGCACGACGAAGACCGAGCCGACGACCTCGCCTTGCCGCTCGGCGATCCAGCTGCGTTCCCATTTCGGATCGAAGGATTTGACGAATGCGCCGAGGATTTCGGCGACCAGCGCCTCATAGGTTTCGTCCCAGCCATATTCCTGTGCGTAGAGCAGGCCCTGCCGATGGATAATCCAGCCGATGTCGCCGACTTGCAGAGGCCGCAGCATATAGGGAATTTTGGGCTCGGCGCTTCCGCCCAGCAGACGCTGTACCGTCTGCATGGCCTTGACCAGCCTGTCCTGTTCGGGAACTGGAAGCCGGTCGAGCAATGCCGCGACCTGGTCGTGCGAACCCTGGTTCAGCGGCGCGAAGGCCTGCCGCCCGGCCTTGGTCAGCGCGATCGTCGAACGCCGTGCATCCGTCTCGATCGTGGCGCGCTCGACCAGATCACGCTCCTCGAACTTCTTCAGCAGCCGGCTGAGATAACCGGCATCGAGGCCGAGATCGCGCCCAAGGTCGGTGGCGGTCAGGCCATCGCGATGCGCCAGCTCATAGAGCACTCGCGCCTCGGTCAGCGAGAAGGTGCTTTTCAGCAGCCCTTCGTCGAGCAGCCCGATCTGGCGGGTGTAGAAGCGGTTGAAGGCCCGCACCGCGTCGATCCGCTCCTTGCCTGGGTGATGATGAATGGTCATGGCATCCTCCTCCCGGCAAGATCAGCGATTTAGTTGACTTAGTCAAGTATCCGTTTGAAGCAATTGTCCTGATGATGCTCACCGGGCGCCTTGACTCGCGCGAGTTGCCAGCCTATTTCAGCGCCACGTTAGCACTCCCCCAAGATGAGTGCTAACCACATGTCCGGCGCCGCCGGACGGAGGAACTGTTCTCACCATTCTCATCGAGGAATAAAAAATGGCAAAGTCGAAGTTCCGCCCGCTTCATGACCGCGTGGTCGTTCGTCGGGTCGAATCCGAATCCAAGACCGCGGGCGGGATCATCATCCCCGACACGGCTAAGGAAAAGCCGCAGGAAGGCGAGATCATCGCCGTCGGTTCCGGCGCCCGCGACGAAGCCGGCAAGCTCGTCCCGCTGGACGTCAAGGCCGGTGACCGCATCCTGTTCGGCAAGTGGTCGGGCACCGAAGTCAAGCTCAATGGCGAAGACCTTCTGATCATGAAGGAATCCGACATCATGGGCATCATCGGCTGAATATCGGCCTCACCCTCATTTAAATCTTCGGGCTCAATCCAAGCCCGTGCCAGGAGCTAAAAATGGCTGCCAAAGACGTAAAATTCTCCCGCGACGCTCGCGAGCGCATGCTGCGCGGCGTCAACATCCTCGCCGACGCGGTGAAGGTCACGCTCGGCCCCAAGGGCCGCAACGTCGTCATCGACAAGTCGTTCGGCGCACCGCGCATCACCAAGGACGGCGTCACCGTCGCCAAGGAAATCGAGCTTGAGGACAAGTTCGAAAACATGGGCGCGCAGATGGTCCGCGAAGTTGCTTCGAAGACCAACGACATCGCCGGCGACGGCACCACCACCGCGACCGTTCTGGCACAGTCGATCGTCCAGGAAGGCCACAAGTCGGTTGCCGCCGGCATGAACCCGATGGACCTCAAGCGCGGCATCGACCTCGCCGTCGCCGACGTCGTCGCGACGCTGATCAAGAACGCCAAGAAGATCAAGACCTCGGAAGAGGTTGCCCAGGTCGGCACCATCGCCGGCAATGGCGACGTGTCGGTCGGCTCGATGATCGCGGAAGCGATGC